>URHD01000050.1 GCA_900547585.1 uncultured bacterium
ATATAAGAGTAAGTAAAAAATAAGTAAGTAAGGAGATACCAAAATGGGTTTAGCAGCATCACAAGCAAGATTGTTACTCTTAACAGCAAGAAAATCAGACCTTGAACTCAGAGCACAGCAGATTACAAACACAGAAATGATTCTTGCAATGCAGACAGAAAAAATTGCGCAGGAATATTCAAACAAAATTTCAAACAAAGTTACAATGATGCAGGTTTCAACTGATATGAACGACGCAACTTTTAACCAGTCAGTAATTATGACTTACGATCAGTTGACTGCAGCAGGTTACACACTCCAGTGGGCAGACGGCAGTGAATATGACAACACAGGCGTTTCTACTGCAACTTTGCAAGATGCTATCCAGAAAGGTGATTTGATAATTTACAGTTCTAAAACTGGCGAAGAAGTCGGCATTACAGGTTCTTCAACTTTCTACCAGACTTATTACACAGAAGATGATGACGCAGCAACTGCTGATTACGAATCAAAAATGGCTCAAATTCAGACAAAAGAAAAGAAATTGCAGATAGACCTCAACCAGATTGAAAACCAGCAGAAAGCTTGCGACACAGAAATCGATTCAGTTAAAAAAGTTATCGAAAAGAATATCGAAAGAACATTCAAAACATTCGCATAAGCTAAAAACTTACAAAAGATGTAGCAACCCAATTACTTACAATTTAAAAACCCGCTTGTTTGTTAAGCGGGTTTTTTATTTGCTCTATGTTCTTTCTAATTCCGAAAGGAGCCGGTCATGATGAAATTTTACCTTAATTCTGAGATTTTTTCTGTCATCCGGAAATTTTCCCGTCATCCCGAACTTGTTTCGGGATCTTACCGGTTGGAAATTTAAGCGTCAAGCCGGCAAGATGCTGAAACGAGTTCAGCAAGACGAAATTTTTGCGGTCTTCCGGAGCTTTTGCCGTATTCTGGAACTTTTTTCGTAGTCCTGAGATTTTGCCGTCATCCCGAACTTGTTTCGGGATCTTATCGGTCGAAAATGTAAGCGTCAAGCCGGCAAGAAGTTAAAACTGGTTAAGCTTGAAACAAATTTAGCCGAAAAACCCCTGTTTAGTTAAAAAATCTTTGAGCCTGCGCTTCTGCAAGATCCGCCTGCCTCAAAACTGCATCGATTCTTGCTGTTCGGGATTCTGCTGGGCTTACTTCAGCTTCGGGGCCGAGAATCGGACTCGGAATGTATGTTCTTTTCAGCTCGGGAAGTTCTGTATTATTGGTTTTTGCCACACTTTGTGCTGCCAGTGATTGGCTTGCAATTGCTTGAGCCGGTTTTGGCTGCTGCATTTTTGTGAGCAGGTCGCCTTTTTTAATTGATATTTTGAGCCTGCTGAGTTGTCTGAACATTTTGCCGGGCTGCCATTTCGGCTTCTATTTCTTTTTTCAGATCTTCAAGCTGCTGTGCATTCTGCTGCTCATCGGTTTTTTGTTCTTCTTCTTTGTCAAGAATAGATTTTTGGGGCTTGCCAAAGATTTTGTGAGAAATTTTTACCGCAGTGTCCGTAAATAGCGACATAACCACTGTTGCAATGAACGCAAATCTGCCTACATAGCCTGCGCCGATTTTTGCACCGTAACCTGTCATTTTTAATGCATTTTTGAACGGGTTGGCTGTTTTAAGTGGGCGGATAGTTTCTTTGATTCTGCCCCAGCTCAAGAGATTGCCTACCCATTTGAACGGTTTTTGCCAGAATTTAACTTTTCCGCTCTTGATATTGTTGAGTTCGGCTTTCAGTGCGTTATATGCTGCTTCATCACCGGCTTTTCCGGCTGCGTTGAGTTTTTCGATAGTTTCATGGTATTTTTTGTAGTTTTCAGGGCTCATTCCAATGTTTTTAAGACCAGCTGCTTTGTTAAATACGCGCAGCTGAAGCCCCATTGTGAGCATCATTGCCATAAAGCTTGCCATTGATTCGGCGAAAGTTTTAAATCTGTCGCCTTTGGGGGCGTCCATACCTTCTTTTAATGACTGCGCAAGGAAAAATGCCTGCAATGCAACTGCCACTTTACCGCCAGCCATGCCGTTTGAAAGGGCTTCAAGGGCTCTGAATGTCCCGCCGGAGAGTTTTTTACCTAACGAATTGGTTATGTTTTTATAATTTTGGGTTAGACGCATTTTGTTGTAGATTTCGCCAAGAGTTCCTCCTTTTTGCAGGAATTTCGGCATTGGAACCCATGTTTTTGAGGTGTTGAAGAATTCAGCATGCGTTTCAGGGTGCGCTTTTAGCGCTTCAAAGATTTCTTTTGTATATTTGTGCGAATCTTTTGCAGTTTTCTCAAGAATATCTTTGAAAACTGTAGTGCCATGAGCTTTGTCGTATGCTTCCATAAGCTCTCTGGCGCTTGTTGCAAGGTGCCCCATTGTACCGGTTGCCTGTCCCTGTGCCATCGAGCCGCCGACACTTGGTTTTGTCCAGATACTTCTTAAGATTTCAGATTTATTTACAACATTGTTTTTGAACCATTCATTAAAATCGGCAAGTTTTGTGCCTGTGGCTTTAAGGGCCGGTTTGCTGCCCAATCTGTCGCCAAATTGTTCGATTTTTCCAAAGAAAGTATCGTCATAATTGCCGCGAAGCTGTTTGTTCAAAACAGATGATGCCCACAAAAGCGGAATCCCGAAACCTAAGGTACCGCCTATTAAAACAGCCGGATTGTCCTGAGTTTTTTGGGCTTGTTTGAGTAATGTATTGTCTTCGATTTTTTTAGCACCTGCGTTGATTTGCGGATTGTTCGGATAAGCCGCAAAATTAGGGTTTTGGCCCGGAAAATATGTGCTGTTAATGTTTGATTGCATTATCTAACCTACTATATAACATTACCTGTATAAATAAAAACATCCAAGCTGTGATTCTTGCTTTATTATGAAGAAATGTTAACATTTGATTATTTTTTCGGGCGTAATCACAAAATTAGCTTTTCTGTCAAAGCTTTCAGCAGGAATTTTCTCACAAAGCAGTTCTTCGTAAATTACAATAGCTGTTTTTGTCTTTTCGTGTAATTTGCCTAAAAAACGGTCATAGTAACCTTTTCCGTAGCCTATTCTGTATCCGGATTTGTCCGCGCAAACAGCGGGAATGAAAACTATATCAAGATTTAAAGCAGAATTGCTGCATTTTCTTACGGGCTCTTGAATATTGTATTTTCCGCAGACAAGCGGCGTGTTTTCATCAAAGAAAACCGGAACAATCTCGTTATTTGAGATTTTAGGCAGGTAAAAATTTTTTTTACAACTTGTGCATAGCCACAAAAGGTTGATTTCATTGTTAATCGGGTGGTAAATCATGATATTTTGTGCTGATTTAAATTCCTCCCAGCTCAGAATCTTTTCCAGAATTTTTTTTGAGGCGTTTTCGCAATTCAAATTTTTTCTTATGATTTTCGATTTTTGTCTTAGTTGATTTTTCATATATAACTTTACATTCCGGCAATTTTTATATATAATATTATAACCACATAATGGTAATTTTTGAATGGACAAAAAAAAGTTAAGTATTAAACTTAAAAACGCTCGAATAGAAGCTGGATTGAAACAAGAAGACATCGCGAAGTTAATGAATCTGCCGATTTCCGCAATTTCAGTTATAGAAAACGGAAAAAGAGGTGTGGATGTTATTGAACTTTTGAGATTCGCTGAATTTTACCACAAACCGGTTGACTGGTTCTTCAACAGCGGTCAAAACCCTGACAGAAGACGATGGTATGACAAAGATTCCCAACTCCGCGAGGCTGTTGAATTATTAAGAATCGCCCCTGCACGCTATCAAAAAAGCTGCGCATGTGCTATTATAGGATTCTTAAAAGACAGCGGACTTGTTAAATAAATGGATGATAATCAAAACGATATTTGTCATTTAGTGAATCCGGAGTTTTCCGAACACGGCTATATTCAGGTTTATACAGGCAACGGCAAGGGAAAAACCACTGCCTCACTCGGGCTTGCCACAAGAGCGCTGGGGCGCGGGTGGAAGGTGCTTATTGTGATGTTCACAAAAGGCGGTAACAACTACGGTGAACTGAATACTTTTCTTAATCTTGCCCCTGTATTAAAGCAAAAAATAAAAATTGTGCAGGCGGGGCTGGATAGGATAGTTTATTCCAACAATATTTCCGACGAAGACAGGAAAGTCGTTTCAGATGGCTGGACTCTGGCTAAAAAAGCTATTTTAAACAATGAATATCAGATGGTAATCCTTGATGAGGCAAATATTGCACTTGATTTGGGGCTTATCAGGCTTGATGATATGCTTGATACTCTCAAACATAAACCCGACAGAATGGAAATAGTCCTGACCGGTAGAAATGCAAAGCCTGAAATAATCGAAATCGCACATCTTGTTTCTGAAATTCAGCCGGTAAAACATTACTGGGACAAAGGCATAAGTGCGAGGGAAGGTATTGAATTTTGACTAATTTAGTGGTTTACTTGTAATAATAGCGGATAGAACAGGAGAGTATTATGAGTCAGCCTTTTGCACAACAGTTTAAAACGAGATTGGCACTTTTGGTGTTTATAAAAGGTGCAGCTGCTCCGATGGTATTGTATTTTGAGGATGTAAAGGCTGAGTATGATGAGTTTTTGGCTGCAATGCAGCTTCCTGTGGGCAAATTGATTGAAAAAGAGCCCATCGGGCCTATTAAAAAGGTCGCTGTAATGTCGAACCAGATTGCATCTCTGGCTATTCAGGAAGAACTTTGCCAACAGTAAGGGGTATTAATGAAGTTAATTGAAATCAAAAACAATTTTGCAAAGCTCTATTATCTTCCGACGGAAGAAGAGTTGAATATCGGCGATTTTTTGACAATTAACGACGGCTCTAAAAAACTTGCGGCACAGGTTGTGACCATTGAATCCACCAGCAAAGAGGATACAAACTGCGCTGTTGTAAAATTCAGCTTTAATCTTAACGAAAACTGCTCGGCAAGTGCCTACACCGGCTATGTTCCGGCTCTTGATTCAAAAATCTGCAAAACTGATGCAGGCGTAATTAAAAATATCTTCTCTAAAAATGGAAAATCAGAGATTCTGGGCGATTTTGCTTCTTATCCGGAGCTTGATTTTTGCGTTGACAGCTCTTTTGCAAACAGTTTTACATGCGTTCAGTCCGATAGGATTGAGAATACAAAATATGTGCTTAATAAGCTGGCAAATGCCGCTGAACACGGGCTCATTGTTGACTTTGACGGTACGCTTGAAATTGAAAATGCCTTTGTTTTTGAACTGGGCAAGAATTTTAAGCTCCCGATTAGCGTTGAAACTCTAAATTATATCTACGAAAATGACCTTATCGGTCTGACCGTTGAACAAAAGACAATTATTCAGGATATTGTGCTGGAAATTCAGGAGTATATTGAGTCTGAGGATAGTGGATATATCCCTTTTAACACGCTGCTTTCCGTTGTGGACGAAATTTATAAAGAGGACAAATCCGTAAGCATTATTTTGTTTAGAAACAAGCTCCTGAAATACGGGCAGATGAAGCTTTTTGCCTCTGAAGATGCGGAAATTGAGGCGCTTTTTGAAACTGTTGAAAAAAGAAACCTGGTTATTTTGAACCTTGAAAATGTTCCGCCTAACTGGAAAAAAGAGGCGCTAAATTTTGTTACAGGTCATACAAACGGCGAATTAAGACTTTTTATGAACCTTGAGGATGAATCAGTCGATAAAAAGCTGCTGATGAACCTTTACAAAAAACCGAACATAAAACCGGTCATTTCTTCTGCGTATTCTTCAAAATATGCAACAACTTTGAAATCCCTCGCGAGAAATATCCTCCTTTTTGCCCCGCAGGAGGAACAAAAAAGCTATCCTACTTACACTTCGTTTCTTTCTTTGTTAAGGGATGATGATTTTGTGCTGTCGGGTGAACAAACTTTTTATACACCTTTGATTTTGACCCCGCATGTCCCAAAAATCCCTACAGAAAGCGCCGTTGAAGAAGAAATTGTCGAACAGCCGGAAATAGTTGATGAGCTGCCTGCCGCGCTTGAGGATGAAACTGATGTTTCAGATATAAAAACTATTTTTGAAGAGTCTGTTGAGGATGAAATTGCAAAAGACGTTGATTCTATGTTTTATGCTTCGCCAAAAGAGGAAAATCACGCACCGGAGGAAGATTTAAGCCTCCAGGAAGATGAAATTCCTGTTATTGACGAGCCCGAACCTTTGGAAGACCCCGAGCCGCTTCATGAAGAGCTGACACAAGATGAATTGGCTGTTTCTGAGATTGAGGAAGTTGAATCTGATACGTTAACAGAGCTTGAAGAGGCACCGGAAGTGCATGAAGAGCCGGAAAATGAAGATTTCTTTGCTGAAAGTGATTTGGATATCCTTGATGAGCTTGATGATGACGAAGGTGAAGAAGAGGCGGAAACTATTGAATTGGATTTGGGTGCTGATGAGGCACAACCTGACGACTCCGGGGACTTATTTGATATAGAGCAGCTTCCGCATTTGGAGGGTTCTGCTGATAATATTGAAACTCACGACGCAGAACCTGAAGAAGCCTATGATTCCATTGAAGAGCTCTCAGAGCTTGATACTTTATCGGATGATGAGCCCGCTGAAGCTTCTGGTTTTGATGACGAAGAGTTAGAGCCGTTAATATCTGATGAGGAGCACTCAGCAACCGAATATGAGGAACCTGTTGAAGAACAAAAGCCCCAGGCTCCAAACATTCCTGTCTACACTACAGGAATGGACGAAAATCTGCGCCCTGACGAAACAATAAAAGTTGCTGAAGGAAATATTGTCTATCACCAGAAGTACGGACGCGGGGTTGTGGAACAAATTATTACTTACGGAAAGAAAACACTTTGTTCTATCCAGTTTGATAACGTGGGAAGACGGCTGCTTGACCCAAATCTCGCTGATTTGAAACAAGCTTAATTGTGGACTGAATAGAAAACCTGTGTTATTCTAAAAACAGGTGAAAGTATGAACCAATACGTTAATCAATATAAAAAAACTGCCGTAAACACCGCTTCAAAAGAGCAAATTTTGCTCATGCTTTATGACGGTGCAATTAAATTTTTGCACAAAGCTAAACTGGCTTTTGAAACAAAGGATATTGAGCAGATTCATATTAACCTTACAAAAGCGGAGCGGATTATAACAGAGTTCCAATCTACTCTGGATATGGAGAACGGCGGCAGGTTCGCTGAAGAGCTGTATGCACTTTATGAGTACCTGAATAACAGGCTTTTTCTTGCAAACATAAAAAAACGTACGGATTATGTGGATGAAGTTCTAAAACATCTTACGGAGTTGCGCGACACGTGGCGTGAGGCGATAATGAAGTTCAAAGCAGAAGGCCACAGCCTTGCAGAACTTGAAAATTCCGGCACTGAGGACATTCCGGCAGAGGAAATTCCCCGCCTTGATAATGATATTGAGATATAATTATGAGTTTAAATATGGACAATTTAGAAATGAAGTACAAGCAGCTATACGAAATTTCTTTGCAAATCGGCGAACTGATTGAGCGCGGTTTGTATAATGAAATTTCTACTTATGCTGCAAAAAAAGATAAGGTTCTTGCAGAAGTTATTAAATTTTCTCAAAAAATTACGCAAAGCGGCGAGGACAGCTCTTATCTCAGACCTTTGTGCCTAAAAATCGAGGCTCAGGAGAAGAAAAATCTCGAGGCTTTGAATAAAATCAGAGAGGAAATAAAAGAAGAGCTCCACAAAAGCAATCAAACTCACAAAATTGTGAATGCTTATTCTTCTTCTATCCCCGAGTCCGGCAATATTCTTGATTGCAGTGAATAGTATGAAGAATTTTTTGCAAAACAAACAACTTGCGGCGTCACTTACCGTAATATCAAATTTTATTCTTATTCTTTTTAAATTTCTTGCCGGTTTTTTATCAGGAAGTATCAGTATAATTTCAGAGGCTGTGCATTCTTGCAGCGATTTGCTTGCTGCGGTCATTACACTCGTTTCTGTTAAAAAATCGGAGAAACCTGCTGATGATGGCCACCAGTTTGGTCATGGGAAGTATGAGGATTTTTCGGGACTTGTGCAGGGCGTGCTTATAATAGCTGCGGCAGCCTATATTATATGGGAATCCGCACAAAAATTGAGCGGAAAAGTAGAGCCAATGTCACATCCGGAGCTTGCTATCGGGGTAATGCTTATTTCGGTTCTTGTGAACTGGGTTTTGTGCATTTACCTGTTCAGAGTTGCAAAAAATACGGATTCTATCGCAATTTACGCTGACGCAGAGCACTTGAGGACGGATATTTATTCTTCTTTTGCGGTTTTTGCAGGTTTGCTGGCAATTAAACTGACCGGCTGTCATTTTCTCGACCCTGTTATTGCCTTGCTCGTTGCGGCTTTTATCGTAAATTCCGGCTGGAAAATATGCAGGGATTCTTCGGATAATTTGCTTGATGCTTCACTTCCGCAGGCTGATATTGATGCAATTGAAGAAATTATTAAAGGATATGAAGACATAAGGGATATAAAAAACATAAAAACCCGAAAATCCGGTAAAGACAAGGAAATCGTGATAACTCTGCATGTCGACGGCCGAAAAACCATTGCTTTTGCGCACAGGCTTTGCGATGAAGTAGAATCAGCAGTCGAAAAACGGCTCGGTAATACGTCTGTCACGATTCATATTGAGCCTTTGAACTGCGAGCAAGCCGCACAAATCAAATAATTCCGCCAGTTTTCCGTAATGTCCGCTTTTAAGCAGCTCAAAAAACCTTTCAAAGGTCTGCGGAGCCAGTTTTTTGACCGTTTCTTTATCAACATAAAGCCCCTCGGCAAACCGTGCAAAAAGCTCTGACGGACGTGAATAATATTTGTTTAGCCTGTTAATTCTCGCTGAAATCCGCTTCAACATCCGCTGGTGCGATTTTAAATTTATATAAGCAGCAAAATATTCGTCAAACTGCGGAAAATCCACAAGAAAATCCTTTGCACAGTATGTTTTTATTCTGCCGGAGAACGGTATTTTGACTTTTACTCGGTCGTATTTGAGAAGATAATGTGCGTCCGTTCTTTTTAGCGGTGAATCGAGTTTTTTATACGGTGCGGAGCGCTTAAAATCGGGGTATTTTGATTTGATTTTTGCGTCAAATTCCTTTATTGAAGCTTTTTCTCGGGTTTTCATTGCGTTCAGGCGCTGCAATGCCGTGTTTTTGTCAACGAATTTTGTTACCTCCAGCAATTCTTTTTCAATTTGTGCCGTGTTTTGCGTTTTGAAAAGTGTTTTAAGGCTGCCATGGTTCCTTGCGACATCAGGTTCAAGGCAATAATGCGCGTAATGCGCAAATTCATGCACAAGCACCTCGATTTTTCGCTCAACCTCCAGAACTGACGAGATATCTATCCTGTTTTTCATAAAAAATCCCTGATGCCCTCTTGCGCGGGTGCCGGTATTTACGTTAATTCCGCAGTCTTTTACAAATTTTACAAGGATTTTGAACTTTTCTTCAGGGCTCATTTTGTTGAATCCGCAATCCACTTCAAATATTCATCATGTCCGAGTTCCACAGGCACAGCAACGATTTCGGGCACAGAATATTCATGCAGCGAAAGGATTTTCTCTTTTAATGCGTCAAATTTCGATTTTTGCGTCTTAATAATTAAAAGCAGCTCCTTGTCGGTCTGAACTTGCCCCTCCCAGCGATAAACCGAGGTTACGCTGTCAATTATATTCACGCATGCAGCAAGCTGTTCGTCAACGAGCGAAGTAGCGATAAGATTTGCGCTAAAATCATTTGGTACTGTGCAGTAAACAAGAATATTTTCCATAAATTGTTCCTTTTTAAATCATTTTGTGCGGATTTAGTATATTTTTCGGGTCAAAAAGCTTCTTAATCGCTTTCATAACGTTCAGTGTTTCATTTCCGAGCGCCTGCGGTAAGAATTCAGCTTTCTGGCAACCAATTCCATGCTCTCCGGAGAGCGTACCGCCCAGACTCAATGAAAGCTCAAATAATTCGGCTTTTGCTTTTTGAAAATTGCTTTTTTGTGCCTCATCACGCAAATCCAGAGCAAAATTCGGATGAATATTGCCGTCACCAATGTGCCCCATTATCATTGTGATGAGATTATACTTTTCTGAAATCCTTTCAATGCCCTTTGCCAGCTCATAAATCTTTGAGCGGGGCACAACCACATCCTCGGTAATCACGTTCGGTGCTAATTTTGCACAAGCCCCGAAAGATGCCCGTCTTGCTGTCCAGATTCGCTTTTTGTGCTCTTCGTCACGGGCACATTCAATGTGCGAGGAATGAAATTTGCCGCATTCAGATACAACAAGCTCCTGCTGGTGCTCCACAGATGCCTTATCGCCGTCAACTTCAATCAACAAAACCGCCTCTTTGTCGCATAAAAGCCCTGACGGGAAAAATTGTTCAATTGTTTGCAGCGTTTTTTTATCAAGCAAATCAACAACCGACGGCGTGAGATGATTATTTATAATCGAGCTGACCGCATTCACAGCGTCGTCAAGGCGGTCAAAATACGCAAGCAGTACATTTGAACATTCAGGTTTTGGAATAAGCTTTAAAACAGCTTCTGTAACAATCCCTAAAGTTCCCTCTGAACCCGTAAAAAGCTGCGTAAGGTTGTATCCTGTTACGTTTTTTGGCGTTTGGGCGCCTGTACGTATGATTTTCCCGTCTGCGAGCACAACCTCCAAATCCAGCACGTAATCTTTCACTGTTCCGTATTTAAATGCCCTCGGGCCACCCGAAGAAAGCGCAATTCCTCCTCCGATAGTTGATACAGCGAGGTTTGACGGGTCAGGCGGGTAAAATAACCCTGCTTTTTCGGCTTCTTTTTGAATATCGGCAATAACAGCCCCCGGCTGCACGCGGCAGGTTAAATTGTTGATATTAAGTTCCAAAATTTTGTTCATTTTTGAAAAATGAAGAATGATTCCGCCATCGACGGGTGCGCAGCCACCTGCGTGGTTGGTTCCTGCGCCGCGTGCAATGACCGGAATGTTATAGCGGTTAGCGATTTTCATTATATTGGCTGTTTGTTCGGTAGTTTCGGGAAAAACGACCATGCAAGGCTTATCCGCTTTAAATTCAAGGTGCGCGCAATCGTATGCGTAAGCATAAACCCCCTCTAAATCGGCGATTATGTTGTTTTTTCCGGTAATATTCTCAATTTCTTCATAAATTCCGCGCTCAAAGCGGATATTTTTATCTAAAAGCATACCTAGATTATACTCTATAAACTTCTCATTTTAAAATTCTTAAGAACATTTTAATAATAAATGTAATATCTCTTCCAAGTACCCGTCTAATGATTATAAAAATTACAACGCCGCCTGATAATGTGGAAAATACAAGAGGAGAGAGATTATGCAGAAATTCTTTGTTACGATTATGTCCCTGTTGATTATGTCAACAGCTGCGCAGAAAGCAGAATGCGGGATTATCCCTATGAACAGGTTTGATGAAGATGAAGCGGTGGCAGAGATTTATGAAAAAATTACTCCCGCGATAGTTTCTGTTGAAGCGGACTTAAAAGACGGGCTTTCCAGCGGGACAGGCTGCATAATTGATTCAAAAGGCATAATTCTCACCAGCTCCCATGTAATTGACTCCGCAACGAACATTCAGGTCACAATGTCAACAGGAGAAGTTTTCAAAGGCGAAACTTTATCGCTTCTCGGCAAGGATAAAGACCTCGCCCTGATAAAAATAAGCCCCAAAAGACCGCTTCCTACTTTAAAACTCGGGGATTCCGAAAAAGTAAAGGTCGGACAGCGCGTTCTGGCAATCGGGAACCCTTTTGGATTTAACGGCACCCTCACAACAGGTATTGTGTCAAGAATTGATTATACAAAAAACAAAATTCAGACGGATGCAGCTATAAACCCCGGAAATTCCGGCGGGCCGATTCTCAATATTCATGGGGAAGTTATTGGAATAAGCCAATCCATTTACAACCCGGACAACAACATCTCAAACATCGGAATCGGTTTTGCTGTGCCGGTAAATGAGGCAAAAAACTTTATAAAACTCACCCTTTCCGGAAATTACATCTCAAAGGCGGATGAAAAATAATGCACGAAACCACCACCAATGACCTTTTTTACAATCTTGATGATATTCGCAATCTGTTTTTTAAGGCAGATTGCGATAAATTCTACAAAGGTTATAAAATCAACCGCCAACTTTCGCTATGGTCGCATGAACCCTGTCCGCAAGTTGTTTATTTTAAAAAATTGATAAAAAGTTGAATTTTTGACAGGGCTGGACAAAGTTTTGATTTTGTGCATAAATATAAAAGCAGATAAGTAAAAGAATTTGGAAAATGAGAATAAGAAAGTACCAAAAACGCTGTTTCTATACTAACTCGAAAGCTTTACATGATGCTAAAGCAGCTTTGTGCTGTAAATAAATTTATGTAAGGTCTTTTGAGAAATCAGAAGGCTTTTTTGTTGCTTTAAACCTGAAATTTAAACCTTTTGTAACAAAAAACGAAAAAATTAGCACATTTTTCAATTCACAAGCTTTAAAAGTACATAAAAATTAAATGGAGAATTAATAAAATGAGAAATAACCGACGATACACAAGGAAAAACTCAAAAATCGTATTAGTTATGAATTTGGTTTGGGGTCTATAATCCCTGACCTTGTGTAAAGGAAAATTATGTCGTTAAAAATTATATCAACATTTGGTGACCACACCTCATTATATCCACTAGCCGTAAAAGATTGCGTAAACAGTTTAGGTATGACTGCGTTTTCTTATGACGCAGGCGGCAAAATCGAAGCAAAAGACAGATTTATAGATGAATTCGGCACTCAGGCAATTTGGCTCGGCGGTTTACCGTTTTTCAAATGGGCTTTCAACAAAACCGCATACAAAGCCGCAAAATTAAACCCAAATATTGACATGCGGCTTGTCGCTGACAAAGATCAGTTTGAAGTTGCAACAAAATATGCAAAAGAATATGCTAAAAAATTAGAGGATAAAAACCTCATAAATTCGCTTACAGACGCGGGCAAGCAATCAAAACTTTTCAGAAATCTTTTCCTTTCCAAATTTGCAACCGCAACAGCTTTAACGCTGGGTTCTTTCTTCACGCTCGTTAAAGTTAAACAGGAATATACAAAGAAACAAATTGAAAAAGAATTCTGGGAAAAGAAAGCAAAAGAAGGTTTTTACAAAAACGATGTAGCAAAAAGCCAGGCATTTAAAGGTTTTGCAGCGAATTCCGCTCCAAAAACAGCAGAAGCTGACAATTCAAAAAAATCGCCCTCTTTTAAAGGCGCAGCAAGCTTTATGCAAAGCTTCATGTTTGACCCTGTGAAGAACCTTTTCATTGTTGATGCGGGAATTACGGGCGAAAGGCTTGCAAGCTCAAGAACAAAATCAGAATTCGTTGAATATTCTATTAAAGAAGGCAGCCTGCTGCTGTTCATGTACGTTGCTGGAAGATACGTACAAAAAGGAATCGAAAAATTGAGTGAAAAAATCTTCAAAAAACCGATTGAGCTCCATGCCGAGTTCCTCGCTTCTGATGAGCTGAAAAATTCGATTTCCAGCGGCAAAATCAACAAAGATTTAGAAGCTTTCTCAAAAATTGCTGACAATAAAAAAGCCATTTACGAATTCTTCTATGCTGATAAGAATTCCGGCAATATTATTGTTCAGGCGGCTAAAAAATCGGGAATTCTTTCTACTTTGAAAGATGCATCCAAAAAAGATACCGGCCTAATCAACCCTCACCAGTATATTGATGCTGAAAAAATGAAAGAACTTGCTAACAACCTGAAAAAAGTATCTGAAACCTACAATAAATCAGGCGAGGGGCTTGAACAGTTCCTTAAAAAAGCAACCAATCTTAAAATCGGCTCTGTTGCTGCGAATATTGGCGTTTCCTGTCTGTTCCTCGGCCTCATTGTTCCTTATGCAATGCTAAAATACAGAGAAAAACAGAACGGTAACAAAGAATTTCATGTCCAGAAGCAGATCCAGCAAAATCTGGAGAACAATTTCAAAGCAAGACAGAACACAATAGCAAAGGCATAAAATTATCCTCAAATATTAAAGCATGGCGCGTCTTATACCATAAGACCGCCATGCTTTTAAAGTAAATG
>URHD01000051.1 GCA_900547585.1 uncultured bacterium
AATTAAAAAATTAAAAAATTAAAAGGTTCTGTAAAAATCAGAACCTTTTTTAATTAAAATTTAACAAATCTATAAACCCTATCTCCTCAAGGCACGCAGCCTCCCAAAATTTTTTTGCTTTTTCAAGCTTTTAATGTTTTTTTGCTGAAATCTCTCAGCTTTTACAGAAAATTCTGTTAAAAAAATCCAATTCCTAATCTTTTTCTTTTTTCCAAATCCTTTGGTTCAACTCCTTCAGACATTTTTTGAATTATCCCCAATTCTTTTGCCCGACATCAAACCTTGTGCCATCACTCCTTTCGTTGGTTCGTTTTAATTATCATAACTTCGTAAAAATTTCACTACAAGAAATTGTTTGTAAAATTAGTTTTACAATTGACCATGCCCGTTCTCTTAGAATAATTGCAAGAGAATTTACATTCTTAATTAAGTTATATTAATATAAATTCATCAAAAAAAATCCCCACATCTGTCACTCCGGTTTCCCCTGCAAAGGCGGTCAAAATCAAAGCTTCAAACTTGATTTTTCATCCAGCGCACTGATAATTTCAAACGCAATTTTATTATACGGCGTTGGAATATTGAATTTTTTTCCCAGCTCAACAACTTTCCCCGCAAAAATCTCAACCTCGGTTTTGCGCGCTGCTTCTACATCCTGAAGCATTGACGATTTTGTTTCGGGCAGCATTGAATTTATAATTTCCAAAGCTTCGTCGAGCATTTTTTCAGAATTTTTTATTCCGGAAACTTCTGCAATTTTTTGTGCTTCTTTCATGAAATTTTTCGCAAGATTCATAGATTTTTCTGAATTTTGAAAAAGATTGTAAGCCCCGCCAAGTATCGCTGATGCCTGATTTGTGCCAACATTAACAAGAAATTTTTTCCACATTGAATATTCCATATCTTCTGGAATCGAATAATCAATTTTTGCATCTTCAAAAAGATTTTTTACCGCTAGAACTTTTTTTGAAAGATTAGAATTTTCTTTTTCGCCAAAAACGATTTCGCCAACCCCGTCAAAGCTTATCTCAGCGCCTTTTCGTGTGCTCGTGTGCCCGACAAAATACGAAAATAAAAGTTTTTCCCAACCATAAATCGACGCAAGATATTCCTCACTCGAAATTCCGTTCAACAAAGAAAGAATTATTGTATTTTCATCAACAAAATTTTTAATGGAATCCGCAGCAGCATCCAGCCCGCTGTTTTTTACCGCAATAATAACCAAATCCGCATTAAAATTTTTCTCCTCAGGCAAAATAAAAGAAAAATCGCATTCAGTCCCGTTAAATTTTATAGGATTTTTTTTGTAACGCTCAATTCTTTTTTCATCCGCAAGAATTTTAAGATTTGTACAGCCTTTTAATTTCAAGGCATAAATCGTCCCAATCGCACCCAAACCGCATATTATAACATTTTTAATTTCAGACATTTTTCTCCCCTTTTGTAAAATTATACATCATACAGCTCAATGCATGGTTTTTTTGAAAAATTTTTAGAATATAATCATGTTAACATTTCAAGGAAGGTTAAAAAGTTGGCAAACAGTTTGGTAAAAAGTTCGGAAGGAAAGCTTCAAAAACTCCCGCCGCAGAATCTTGACGCGGAAGAGGCAATTCTCGGCGCAATTTTAACAAATCCGGTCTGCCTGAACAAAGTCGTTGACCTGATTAAGCCGGAAAGTTTTTATAAACCCGCAAACAAATTTATATTTGATTCTATTCTCTATCTTTTTTCAAAAAATCAGGCAATCGACATCGTAACCGTTTCAGAACGCCTGAGCGAAACAGACAAACTCGAAAAAGTCGGCGGACGCGCATATATTAACGACCTTGCGCTGAACGTAATCACAACTGCAAACGTTGAATATTACGCAAAAATCGTTCAGGAAAAAGCAATAAAAAGAGAACTCATAAACGCCGGTTCGGAAATTGTCGAAATGGCTTATGACAACAATTCAACAGAAAAAACTCTCGATACCGCAGAAAAGCTGATTTTTAATATCTCCCAGCAAAAAACAACCACAGATATGGTTGCCGTTAAAGATTTGGTCTTAACAAGCTACGAACAAATCGAATATCGCTACAACCACCGCGATGAGCTTATCGGAGTGCCCACGGATTTTTATGATTTGGACATGATGACCTCGGGACTACAAAAATCCGACCTCATAATCCTTGCAGCCCGCCCGTCAATGGGTAAAACGGCGTTTGCATTGAATATTGCACAAAACGTCGCAATTAAAGCAAAAAAAGCCGTCGCAATCTTCTCACTTGAGATGCCAAAAGAGCAGCTCGTAACCCGTATGCTGTGCTCCGTTGCCGAAGTCGATACACAGCGCCTTAAAACAGGCATGATGCAGGCAAAAGACTGGGAAAAACTCACAACAACAATGAACATCTTCGCAGATGCACCGATTTATATCGACGACAACGCCGGCGCAACAGTGATGGACATCCGCGCAAAATGTCGCCGCCTTGCAATGGAAGAAAAAGAAATCGGGCTCGTCGTAATCGATTATTTGCAGCTTATGGAGGGTTCCGGCAGCTCTGACGACCGAAATCAGCAGGTTTCTGCGATTTCAAGGGGCTTAAAAGCGCTCGCAAGGGAACTCGGCGTGCCAGTAATCGCACTTTCGCAGCTTTCACGTGCGGTAGAATCAAGGCAGGATAAAAAACCCATGCTCTCCGACTTACGTGAATCCGGCGCAATCGAGCAGGACGCAGATATCGTAATGTTCATCTACCGTGACGAATATTACAACAAAGAAGACTCAGAAAACAAAGGAAAAGCCGAGTTAATCATCGCAAAACACAGAAACGGCCCCGTCGGAACCGTAGAACTTCTGTTCCAGGCAAATATCACAAAATTCAAAAACATAACAAAAACCAACGTATTCTAACTGAAAAAACCTCCTCTCCGGTGGGGAAAAGTACCAGCAGGGTGGGCGGAGACCGGCTTCTTTGAAAGTTCCAGGCATTTCCCGGTATGCAAATCTTTCACCCCTCTTATTTTTATGTTTTAATAAAACTAATAAAAACAAAAGAGGATAAAATGAGCAAAATTAATGTTGGTTTAATCGGTCTTGGAACCGTTGGCGGCGGGGTTTTAAAGGTTTTAAAAGACAACCCCGACATCTGCATAAAAAAAATCGCAGTGCGCGATGTTAACAAAAAAAGAGATATTGACGGGCTTGATACTTCAATTTTGACAAACGACCCGTTCAGCATTGTACAGGACAGCGATATAGATGTCGTCGTCGAAGTCATGGGCGGCGTAAATCCCGCACTCGACCTGCTCGAATCCGCGGTCAGAAACGGGAAACACGTCGTAACAGCAAACAAAGAGCTCCTCGCAAAACATGGCGAAGAACTTTTTAAACTTGCAAACGATAAAAACGTTGTAATCCTTTACGAAGCAGCAATCGCAGGCGGAATTCCGATTATTATGCCGATAAAAACAACCCTTGCCGGCAACAAAATTAAAAAAATCGCCGCAATCTTAAACGGCACAACAAACTATATCCTCACAAAAATGGAAGAATCAGACGTTTCTTACGAAGAAGTCCTAAAAGAAGCCCAAAAACTTGGCTACGCAGAAGCTGACCCCACGGGCGACGTTGAGGGATTTGATTCAGCTTACAAAATCACAACTTTAGCAACAATCGCCCTTAAACAGCGTGCAGACATCAACAAAGTCTATCGCGAGGGAATCACAAAAATCAGCGCAGACGATATGAAATTTGCAAAAGAACTCGGCTACAAAATCAAACTCATTGCGCTCGCAGAATTGAACGACAAAAACGAAACAGACGTACGCGTTCATCCCATGCTCGTTCCTGAAACAAATATCCTTTCAACAATCAACGGAGTAACAAACGCAGTGCTAGTTGAGGGATTTCCGGTCGGAAAAGTTGTCTTTGCCGGCCCGGGTGCGGGCGAAATGCCCACAGCAAGCTCGGTTGTAGGCGATATTCTTGCGATTCAAAGAAGCATTGACGCAGCAGAACCGCTGCCAATGATGCGTTGCACCCACAAAGTCAACGCAAACCAGCTCAACATTGCTGACACGGTCAACAAATACTATATTTCCCTGACAGCCGTAAACAGCCCCGGCGTAATCGGCACAATCGGTGAAATTTGCGGAAAACACAAAATTAATCTGTCCAGCGTCCTGCAAAAAGGCGCAAATAACAAAGAAAACACCGCGCAAATCGTTGTTATCACAGAATCCAGCAAAGAATCAAACATCCAGGACGCAATCTCCGAGCTGAATAGCAGCGATTCAATCGTCAAAGTAAATAATTTAATAAGAGTAATGGAATAGGACATTAAAATGGGAAAAAATCACTATCAAGGCTTAATTAACAAATATAGACAGTATCTTCCGGTTTCTGATACAACGGAAATTGTCACACTTAACGAGGGAAACACCCCTTTGATTAAAGCAGACAACCTCGCTAAAAAAATCGGCATTGATGGTGAATTATACATAAAATTCGAGGGCGCAAACCCCACAGGCAGCTTCAAAGACCGCGGAATGACAATGGCTGTAACAAAGGCCAAAGAATCCGGCTCAAAAGCCATTATCTGTGCTTCAACAGGCAACACAAGCGCAGCAGCAGCAGCTTACGGTGCAAAAGCCGGGTTAAAAACCTATGTTTTGATTCCTGACGGCTACATCGCACTAGGAAAACTTTCGCAGGCAATGATGTATGGCGCACAAATCATCGCAATCAAAGGAAACTTCGATGAAGCGCTCGAAAGAGTAATTGAAATTTCCGAAAAATACCCCATTACCCTTGTAAATTCAGTAAATCCATACAGAATTGAAGGTCAAAAAACCGGCGCATTTGAGATTTGTGAAGCACTCGGCGACGCACCCGATTACCATTTCATTCCTGTTGGCAATGCAGGCAACATTACGGCTTATTTTAAGGGCTATGAAGAATTTCTAGCACTCGGAAAAACCACTCACCTCCCGAAAATGATGGGATTTGAAGCAGAGGGCGCAGCAGCAATCGTCAAAGGCGAAAGAATCATGAAACCCGAAACAATCGCCACCGCAATCAGAATCGGCAACCCCGCAAGCTGGAAACAAGCAGAAAACGCCCGTGACAAATCAGGCGGAATAATAAACTTCGTATCAGACCCCGAAATCATCGAAGCCTACAAAATGCTCGCCTCCTGCGAGGGAATCCTTGCTGAACCCGCAAGCGCAGCTTCAGTCGCAGGCGTAATCAAAGCTAAAAAAATGGGATTAGTCGAAAACGGCAAAAAAATCGTCTGCATTTTAACAGGAAACGGTCTGAAAGACCCGGATTCCGCAATAAAATACTCCGGCTGCGAAGTCAAAAAGACCTCCTCAGAGCTGGATGATATTTTGAAAGTCATGGAATTTTAAGACTAAATAAATATTTTTAAATGTTAAAATGAATATCAGGATTCATAAGCTTAGCGAACAGTTTTTCACTATCGTTAATTTTGCTTGCATCTGCTTCACGCATAAATGTATCAACCATGAACCCTCGAATATCCAGATCAGGTAACTTTGCCTTTTCAAGCTCAATGTTTTCCCGCAAAGCCATATTAAGAACTCTTTTTAAATTATCTTTGTTAGGCTCAAATCTTTGTCCGCGGTATTTTAACGAGGTTAAATTCATATGAGAATCTCCAAATTACATATCAACAAAAATTTAAAAACATCAAAAAATATAAATTTGCTATATAAATAATGTTTATTTTTTTATAAGCTCTTTATAATTTTCCTTTGCATAAGCATAGAGGTCATTCAGAGCCGTTTCCACGCGTTTTCTATAGACTTCGGTTTCTTCTTTTGTTAAATCATTGGGCACATAAATCGGCTCACCATAAACAGCAATAATTTTCGGCCCTAAAAACGGGAAATTGAACTCATCCCATGTGTTGAATTTCAAAAGCCAGGGCGACGGAGAATACCATGTCATTGGAACAATCGGCACCTGCGAAATTTTCGCAATATTTATTACACCCTCTTTTACAACGCCCTTTGGACCTCTCGGCCCGTCAATTGTAATCGCAGCACTTTCACCCTGCTCAAGTTTTTCAAGCAATTCAAGGGTTGCGCCCGTTCCCCCGCGGTTTGTAGAACCTCTGACCGTCTTAATTCCCATATATTCCGTCGCAGCAGCAATAATATCGCCGTCATTTGAGCGGCTAATCATAACATTCAAATTCCCTCTGTCCTCGTTTGCGTATAACATGCACTGATGAGCGTGCCACAGAGCAAAAATTGCGGGTTTTTCCTTAGGGTAATTTATGTTTTTAACATTATAAAAATAGCTTTCAAATTTGTAGAAATGCTTTGTTAAAAACGACAAAATAGCCACAGTGTGTTTTTTATCTATTTTAAACATACCTGTATATTATCACAAACCCGATGAACTACAAAATTTAATATATGTTTATAAAACCGCTCGAAACACTTGATAATAAAATATGTTTCACATAAAATCAAAACATATCGACTAAAATATGAAAAGGAATAAGAAAAATGAACCCGATAGTAAAAGATTTGGAAAAACAATATCTTGATAAAGAACTTCCTGAACTCAACCCCGGCGATACTGTTAAAGTTTTCGTAAGAATCGTCGAAGGCAACAAAGAAAGAACTCAGGCTTTTGAAGGTATTATCATCAAAAAACGCGGAAGCGGCGTTGGCAAAACAATTACAGTTAGAAAAACTTTCCAGGGCGTAGGCGTAGAAAGAGTTTTCCCCGTTTACTCACCCCGTATCGAAAAAATCAGCGTATTAAGACGCGGTGATGTAAGACGCGCAAAACTTTACTACCTCAGAGAGCTCTCCGGAAAAGCTACACGTATTAAAGAAAAAATCGAAAAAAGATAAGCCTTTCCGGCGGCAAGCCGGTCTGGATATTAAAATTTATAAACAAGAAGCGGCGCTATTGCCGCTTTTTTGTTAAAATACAGTAATCATAATCATTCAAAAATAGAACTATCGTGTATCATTCCGGACTTGCTCCGGAATCCACTGCCAGACAGGTCAACCCGCAAACAACAACAAAGGAGCCCATATGTCCCACATCCACTGGTACCCCGGCCACATCGCAAAAGCGGAAAAACAACTCAAAGAACTGATAAACCTCGTCGATGTCGTCATTGAGGTGCTTGACGCGAGGCTTCCCGGGAGCTCTTGCTACCCGAATATCGAAAAACTTCTCGGGCAAAAGCCAAGACTCATAGTCCTGAACAAATCCGACCTCGCCGACGAAAACAAACTCAAATACTGGAAAAAAGAGCTCGAAAAAAATTGCGGATACCCCGTAATCTCCACCTGTGCGGCAAAAAACAACGATTTAGCACCAATCGTGAACAAAGTCATTGAATTAAGCAAACCAAGAATCGACAAACTCGTTGAAAAAGGGCTTCTTCCCCGCCCTGCAAGAGTTGTGGTCGTTGGAATGCCAAATGTCGGAAAATCCAGCATTATCAATAAATTAATCAAAAAATCAAAAACAAAAACCGGTGCAAAAGCCGGCGTAACCCGTCAGCAGCAATGGGTGAGAGTAAACCCGAAAATCGATCTTTTAGACACTCCGGGAATTATCCCGCTGAAACAAGAAGACCAGAAAAAAGCCCAAAAACTCGCAATGGTCAATTCCGTAAGCGAAAACGCCTACGAAAACGAAGCAGTTGCAACGGCGCTTCTTGAACTTTTGAACGAAAAATACCCGCAAAACGTCAGAAATTACTACAACCTCGAAGAAACCGAAGAAATCACCCTCGAAAACATCGCTCAAAAAAGAAACTGGCTAACCTCAGGCGCAAAACCGGACATAACCCGATGCGCAGTGATGGTTCTCACGGATTTTCGCGACGGAAGAATAGGGAAATTTACACTGGACGACGAAAATGATTGAAGAATTAATAAATTTCGATACAGAACACAAAACCGGCTTTGATTTTGTAATCGGCACGGATGAGGCCGGCAGAGGCCCGGGCGCAGGCCCTGTTTTCGCCGCAGCAGTTGCTTTTTTGGACTACAATGAAGAACTGGTAAAAGACCTTGAAGAATTAAACGATTCAAAAAAACTTTCCGAAAAAAAACGTGAATTTCTTTACGAAAAAATCCTTAAACACGCAGTTTATTCCATAAAGCAGGCAAGTGTAGAAGAAATCGAGAAAAAAAACATCCTGAACGCCTCCCTCGACACAATGAAAGCAGCAGTTTGCGATGTTTTACAGCAATTAAAAACGAACAAAGCAAAAATCTTAATTGACGGCAACAAAAAAATTAAAAACTTCAACGCCCCAATGGAAACAGTAATAAAAGGTGACTCGAAATCCGCCTCAATCGCCGCAGCAAGCATTTTAGCCAAAGTTTCAAGGGACAGATTCATGCTTGAGCTGGATAAAAAATTTCCGCAGTACCGCTGGTCAAAAAACAAAGGATATCTAAGCGCAGAGCACATCACAGCCATAAAAATCCACGGCGCAACCGTCTGGCACAGAAAAAAGTTTCTCCGCAACATCTTAGAAGAAGAAAAACAGCTCAGCCTGCTATAAAAACCGGTCTTTTGCAGTCCCCCCTACCCAAATACAGGTTAAACAAGGGTATATTTTCCGCCGTTTGTCTGCTTGATTTTGTTCTCAAGCTCAAGCGTGGTCAAAATAACCATCAAATCCGCCATCTCAATCCCGAGCGCAGCCTCTAAAGCATCAGCCGAGCAATCCTCAATAGCAATCTGCCCGAAAACAGCCGCTTCATTCTCGCTCATGCCCGCAATTTCGGCATTTTTTTCCTCTTCAGGCTTCAATACCTCAACTTCCCACCCGAGAGTGTCCAAAATATCTTTCCCCTCGGTAACAAGCGCCGCACCGTTTTTCAAAAGCTTATAAACACCCTCGGTATTGGGATTTGACACCAAACCGGGCAGGCACATAAGCTCCCTGTTTTGCTCAAGGCATAAATTCGCTGTAATTAACGCCCCGCTTTTCAAAGCAGCCTCGGCAACGAGCGTTCCTTTACACAAACCGCTGACGATTCTGTTTCTTAGCGGAAAACGCCATGGCAAAGGCTCCTCGGTAGGCCAGTATTCGCTGATGATTACACCCGCTTTTTCCTCAATTTCCTTAAAAAGCTCCTTATTCGCCCTTGGATAAACAAAATCGAACCCGCTCCCGATAACCGCAATCGTCGAAAGACCGAATTCAATTGCACTTTTGTGCGCGCTTGTGTCGATACCTGCCGCAAGCCCTGAAACAATGCAAATATCCGTACCGGCGAATTCGCCGAGTATTCTGGACAAAGTATTTTTTGCCCCCTCACTTGCACGCCTTGAGCCTACAACCGCAAGCGTTTTATCGAGGTTGCAGCGTGAAAAATCGCCCTTGTAAAAAAGCGTCATTGGCGGGTTGTGGATTTCTCTTAATAATTTTGGATAATTTTCATCCTCAAAATTTATAAACTTAATCCCGCGCTTTTGAATAAACTCAAGGCATTTTTCCGGCTTGACACCCGCACGTTTTCTCAAAAAAACATCCATTTGTTTTTTCGTTATATCCTCAATCCTGTACAAATTGTCAGGCCCTGCACACCATGCGGATTTTATTGAGCCAAAATGCTCATAAACCTTTCTTATAAAAGCTGCGCCGACTTCTTCTATTGAGGCAAAAGCCAGCCAGTATGCGCTGTTATCAGTTTTTTCCATTAAATATCCCTGAATGTGTTGATATCAATAACTTTATTGACTTCCTGAGGCAAATAATATTCGCAGCTGTTCCAGAGAACGGTTTCCAGCGGAACATCGGACAAATTTTGCACAAGAAGCCTGTTGCAATAACCTTTGACCATATTTGTCGAGCCATCAAGTTTTAAATTAAAATAACCGCAGGATTGGCAAATTTTTATCCTGAAACCGTGCTCGTTGAGCTTGTCAGAAATATCTTTGATTGCGTCCACCATTCTTATGTGCGAATCAGAGGAATATTTCTTCTTTTTAAAGCGGAAAACAGCCTTTACAAGCCCGCTTTCCGATATTAAATCCAGCTTGCAGGGCAAATCGTTCTGCCCGTCAGTCACAGCAATATCCACCGTGGTCATTTCATAAGATTCATCGCTCGCAGGCTTTTTCGAAAACATATTTATTACCGCTCCGACAATCGGAATATGCGCAAAAATCTTTATCAGCGACACAAACGGATACATCAAAAGATACGGCAGCTGAGCTTTTTTGATATGGCCTGTAAACAGCGAAGCTATAAACGAAGCCGCAAGCAAAACGCCAAACGCAAACACAACGCTGTAATCAAAGAAGAAATAATAATTATAAGTAAATATCAATATGCTCACATAAATCAAAAGCAGCATCCAGAAGTTGGGAGCAAGAATATTCAAAATAAATTCAGCAAACCTCCAGTTAGATTTATACAAAAGCCCCAAACAATGCCAGCACATGCTCAATTTAAAAGAAACAGACGGCTTTCTGCTTTTGTAGTTATCAATATTTGTGAAAGTTCTGACGGTGGGCATATATTTCGGAATAAAATTGTTTCTGACAAGCAGAGTTGTATATTTCAGCTCGCTGTTGAGGTCTTTAAAATCCACACATTTGATTTTTTCGAGTACTTCCTGCTTTATAATGAAACAATCCGAATCAACAATCGTCGCCAGCCCCATCAATGTTCTTCCGAGATGAAACACCCTGTTCATATACTCGTTATAAACAGCCTTTATGCAGTTGTACGGATTTTTTGTCTTCATTATGTAGTCAGTGGAACCGACAATAATTTGCTCGGTCTGGAGCCCTGCATTTATGTTCGATAAGAAATTTTCATCAACATATCTATCCGCATTTAAAAACGCAAACGCATGAACATTCTGAAAAGATAAAAGCCTTTCAAGAAGCCAGGAAACTGCCTCGTCTTTTCCAACCGGTGCAGCATCCCCGACGCGCCAAATTTTCGCACCTCCCACAAATTCCAGAATATTAGAGGAGTTATCCGTGCAGTTATCAAGAATAATGTGCGTCTGATAATTTTCCCTCGGGTAGTTTTGTTTATTCAACGATTCCAGAAGCGGAACAATTGTAGATTCATTATTTCTTGCGTAAATAATCAGTACAATATTATGCAATTTTGAATTCTGACGGTATTTTTGTGCAGTTAAAAACTTTCTGAGCCTTGTACCGGCAAAAACACATGCAGCATAATACAAAATAAAGGCTGCAACATATATAAAAAGCAAAATCAGTGTATTGATTAATAAGTCAACCATTTCTCACCTCTCATCTTTCATATTTTAAAAAAAACATAAAAAAAAAGCCATACCTGCCGCACCTTATCAACCAAATAGCGGAGAGTTAGAGCAAAAATAAAGGCGGAGCACAGGATTATATTGCCTTTGGAGTGACTATGGGGGAGGCTTCATAAAACCTGAAAAATTTTTATTAATCGTCGAACGCCGGAGGAATCGGAACGGAAAAGGCAATATAATCCTGTGTTCCTTTATGTGCTGAATGCTTGATTTTTTTAACAAAATTCAACCCAAACTACCAAAGTTTAGCCGGTTGGCATTTAATTTTTCGCAGCCTATGAGCCCCGGCGAATCAAGCAGGAAAAATTAAATACCAACCGGCTAAACGTCCCAATATTCCCCCATCACCTCAAAAAGCTTAACATTTTTAACAAAAAATCGATTTTGTGGCAACTTTCCAGCCCCCATTGTTTTAAAATAAAAAAGTGAAGCATACGGAAGCAGAAAATTGATTTCTCTAAAAGTCAATCAATATAACAGTAAAATAGCTTTTACCCAGAGCCACCCGCCACAAAAACCAATCGCGGCAAACTCTGTTTCAAAAGATGAAAATCTCCGGATTCAGGCGGATGAAGCAATGAAATCAGGGTATTTTGACCGTGCAATAAATATGTACAAACAAGCCCTGGAGCTTAACCCCGAAAATCCGGACGCAAACCTGAATTTAGCAAAAACCTACAAACTAAACGCCGACTTTAAAAACGCAATCCCCTATTTTGAAAAAGCATGCGCCCAAACGCCTGATGACCTGGAACTTATGACTCTGCTCGGTGAATGTTACAAACAAAACGGGGATTACACGAAAGCAGAAACACAATTCAAACGTGTTTTAAACAAAGAACCCGATTACGACTACGCAAAAAGAAATCTCCTTGACACACAAAACCTGCGTCTGGCGTGCTTTGACCCGATAAAAGCCTACAACGAACGTCAGAAAACAGCAAACGAAAACCTCCGTACAGCAATTTCACTGGCTTCCGGATTTTTACCCAAGGATATAGTCAAAAAGGTTCAAGATGTTACTGTAACTTTTGATAAAACCGCACAAATGGGCGGACGTTCCAATATTGCTCAATACGAACACGCAAAACGCAAAATCTCCATTCAGGATGAATATACTTACGCAAGCCCCGTTCTTACAGCGAGCTACACAGTACATGAATTCATTCACGCTGCTGACAATGACCCATACACATCTGTAAGAGAAGAACAAGACGCTTACCGCCAGCAAGCAAGATTCTGGGAAAAAAATGCAAAAAATGTAAAAGACCCTGAAATGGACTACGTCGTAGACCTGTACAAACAGTCAGCAGAAACCCTCGATAAAAGGGTTGCAGAAATCTATCTCCTGCGTGACCCGGGAATCCCTGAAACCTCATACAACCACCCGCCCGGAACAAAAAAAGCTGCAGCATCAGGCTTGAATTCTTCGGCGTCCACACTGAAAGCCTATGACATTATTGTCTAAATAAGCCCTTTTTTGCTCTTCTTTTTCTTCTTTTTGTCGTCCAAATCCCGTTTTGCATTGTCAACGGACAATTTTGCCAGCGGAAGCCCCTTTGAACGGTCATAGAAAACAAGCCAGTGCTTTCTTTTCACATTGTCAACAGCAAATGATATTTTTCCGCTAACCCTGTCACCCGGCTTAATTTTGGAGAACATTAACGTCGTATCACCAAAAACTGACGGATAATAAGAAGCGTTCATGTCATTCATCAGCGCAATATCAAATCCTGTAAAATATTTCTCCGTCAAATTTGTTATCACAAGCGAAATTGTAATAGTATTAAGCTCGCCAAAAGGATCCTTTTCATAACCTACATTAGTAATTTTTACATTCAATCCGTCATATATGATTTCTTCCTGCTTCAAAGCCTCCTTTGAAAATACAGGCAGCGCAATTGAACTGGTAATTTTCACCCTGATTTCATCTCCAGGAGAAATCAAAACATCCTTACCTTTTCTGTACAAAGCCATCCCGAGCCCTACAGCACCGCCCAGAGCAGCACCGCCGGCGACTGTATAGCCCTGACTTGCGATGGCAGCAGGCAATCCGAACATATTGAAAGCCAGAAGCCCTCCAACAAGCCCGCCTGCCGCAGTATATCCGGTGCTTACCGCAACATTTCGCGCCGTAGCTGTAACGGGATTCATTTTTGTGCTCATTTCCCCTTTTATGGGTATTTCCCGCCCATCCGGCGTAATCAAATAGTCAAAACTTACCTCAATCCATCCGTCACGCCCTAGCCTTTTGCTGTCGCTTATTTCTCTGACACAACCGTGCGCAATTGTTCCGGTAGGGAGGATTACCCCCTTATCGCCCTCAACTTCGGAGGAAATTTCCGCAAAAAACTCATCCCCTTCTTCGGTAAAACCGGAGCTCAAAACCTGAGAAACGGTCATTTTTATAACATCACGGCTTTTCAACTCATCAATCTCGCCCGTGAACATTTTTTCGTCTTTCAGCTTCTTAGAGTCCGTAACTTCTGCATGCCCCTGCAGAGGCTCCTCCGAAAACGCAGGCAAACCCGCACATAAATGCGTAAAAACAAACGCTGTAAGTATAAAAGATGAAAACAACTTTTTCATATCAAAATTTTACATCATAAAGTTTCAAAAATCATATTTGTTACAAAAAAAGACGCACTCCTGCCCAAGAATCCCGCAACAGCCCAAACTGCGTAAATTAATTTTTCTAGCTCGATTCGCTGGCACTCATAGGCGTCGAAAAATTTGTCCGAGAAAAGTTCGTGATAAGGAACACTCTGCCGAGCAAAAAGTGACTAAAT
>URHD01000052.1 GCA_900547585.1 uncultured bacterium
TTGAGTATCGTTTTGTGAGAGGTAAGAATCGGCTAAGGCGACACTAGATTAGATGGTTGTAAGGCGGATTTTATTCGTTCACAAGCTCGAATATTTTTTTGCAAACCTCAAAAACCCTTGCTGCGCCCTCAAAATCCAGCATATTCGGGCCGTCGCAAAGAGCTTTGTCCGGGTCAGGATGAACCTCAAAGAAAAGAGCGTTTGCGCCTGCGGCTGATGCTGATTTTGCAAGCGTTTCCACGAATTTTCTTTCGCCGGAGGAACATTCGCCCGCTCCGCCGGGCAGCTGAACACTGTGAGTTGCGTCAAAAACAACAGGGTAGCCTATTTCCTGCATAATAGGGATGGCTCTCATGTCAGAAACAAGGTTGTTATAGCCGAAACTTACGCCTCTATCCGTGAAAAGAATGTTATCGTTTCCTGATTCGCTCACTTTGCGTGCAAGTGGCGCCATTTGCGCAGGAGCAAGGAATTGCCCCTTTTTTATGTTTACAATTTTACCTGTTTTAGCAGCCGCCACGAGCATATCGGTTTGTCTGCACAAAAACGCCGGAATCTGCAAAATATCTGCAACTTCTGCAACAACTGCTGCCTGTTCGGGCGTGTGAATGTCTGTTACAACGGGCAAATCGAATTCTTTTTTTACTTCTGCAAGAAGTTCAAGCCCTTTTTCCAGCCCCGGGCCCCTGAAAGAATTTATAGAGCTTCTGTTCGCTTTATCAAAAGATGATTTGAAAACATAATTTATTCCCAGATTAGCCGTTAGTTTTTTTAAAAATTCTGCTGTTTTAAAAAGGATTTCCCTGCTTTCGATTGCGCATGGGCCTGCGAGGATTGTGAGAGTTTTTCCCCCGATTTCAAAATCTCTCAATTTTATCTTTTTTACTTCAACCATTGTATTTCCCTTTATTTTTTTTGACAATCAATCATTACAAATGTAAAATAATTATAACATTAATTAAGAAAAATAGGAGATTGTTGGAATGCTTATAGAAGAGTTGTTGGAAGATGCCGTAGGAAAAGGCGCAAGTGATATTCATATCTCATCCGACCTGCCTCCTGTTTTTCGTATAGACGGCAAACTGGTCAGAACAGACCTTGAACCGCTTACATCGGACAATGTTGAAACGCTTTTGTTTCCGATTTTGAACAATGAGCAGAGAAGACGCCTTGAACAGGACTGGGAGCTCGACCTTTCATACGGAATTAAGGGAATCGGGCGTTTCAGGGTAAATATTTATAAAAACAAAGGCACTTACGCAGCCGCATTCAGAACGATTAACACAGAAGTTCCGTCTTTTGACGCTCTCGGACTGCCTCCTATTGTCAAAAAAATCACCGAAAAACCGCGTGGATTGATTCTTGTAACAGGGCCTACGGGTTCCGGTAAATCTACCACTCTGGCATCGATGATTGACCATATAAATTCGACCAGAAACGAACATATTTTGACGATTGAAGACCCGATAGAGTTTATTCATACCTCTAAAAAAAGCGTTGTTCACCAGCGCGAACTAGGTCAGGATACGCGTTCTTTCGCAAACGCACTGAAATCAGCGCTCCGTGAAGATCCGGATATTATCCTCGTAGGCGAGCTTCGTGACCTTGAAACTATCGGTCTTGCTATCACAGCAGCAGAAACAGGCCACCTTGTTATGGGTACGCTCCACACCTCTTCTGCAAGCCAGACGATTGACCGTATTATCGACGTATTTCCCGAAGCGCAGCAGCAGCAAATCAGAATTCAGCTTTCCAGCTCGCTTTGTGCGGTATTTTCACAAACTCTTCTGCCAAAACTTAATGAAGATGGCGAGAAAAAAGGTCGTGTTATGGCTCAGGAAATCATGGTCGTTACCAGCGCGCTGGGCAACCTGATTCGTGAGGGTAAAACCTCACAGATGTATTCAACAATCCAAACCGGCGCCCAGCACGGCATGCAAACGCTAGAAACCGCCCTTGCCAACCTTTACAGACAAAAACTCATTACAGCGGAAGATGCGCTTGCAAAATCCAGCCGTCCTGAAGAGCTAAGAAGACTTATCAGCCTTTAATACGGATAAAAAAAGTGAATTTCTAAAAAGGACGGTATTTATAACCCGTCCTTTTTTAACAATTAATTACCCGCAAAATGATTTTTTACTATTTCTGCAATGTCCAGAAGTCTTTTACTTATTTCTGACTGAGAAAGATTTGTTTCTTTCGCGATTTCTTTTTGCTTCATTTCACGGACATATCTAAGATAAAATATTTTTAAATACTCTTTTTCGGGCTGATTTTTTTGTGCAACGAGGACAATATCAACAACTTTCTGGAGCAAATCCTTTCTTACGAGTTTTTCTTCAAAAGACGCTCTCGGATCGGCAATATCATAAAGAACCTGTGAGATTCCGGCGGAATTGTCAATTGTTGCAGGCGTTTCTGCTGCTTGTGCAGCTAGTGTTGGTTCTTCTTTCGGTGCCGGTGAGGCAGAAAGCGGAACTTCGTTTGTGCTGACATATTTGTTGTCGCGTCTTCTGACGCGTCCGGATTCTTTAAGCACGGTAAGAATCGCCGTGTTAACAACTTTGGAAATATAGCTTTCCAGATGGTCTTCGTCCAGCGTTTGGAACAAAGAATAAGACCGTTTAAAAGTTTCAGAACAAAAATCCTCAAAAAGATCTTCATTTCCTGAAAATTTGTTGTTACTTTTAACGAGTTTCTCTATAAGCTCACGTTGTTTTTGTACTGTATCCATTTGTGTCCGAATTTTTATTATACGGTTTGATGTAATTATTATACATCATATCATAAAATATTATATTACCACTAAATTTTAGAAATTCACAACAACAGAAAGGTTGTAATTTCCTTTGTAGTCTTTGATATTCGGCGCATTCACGTATTTTAGCGTTTCTTTAATACTTTGTAATACAACATTGTCAATTTGTTCGGAGCCGCTTGATTCCGTGACCTGAATACGCTTGATAGTGTTGTCTTTTGAGATTTCAAAAGATACTTTAACTTTCGGGTTGTAATTGATTTCTGTTGTGTAGGACAAATCGTTTTGCAGGTTCATCTGGAGATTTTTTCCCGCAACCTGCAGGTAATTTCTGAACGAGTCGTCGTTTGCGAGGCTCTGGCTTACTTCCCACGAAATTTTAGTGATAGTAAGCGCTGCCGGCTGGTCAGAAAAGACATTTGTAATCGATTTGTTTAAATCCTGTGACATCGGCGAAGCAGAATCGTCCTTGTTCTGGGGCAGATTTGCTGCCGCATCAAGAGGAGAACCGTCTTGCATAGGCGCATCTGCATCAGGCAGCGCGTCTTGATTTGCTGCTTGTTTGTTCTGGTTTAAATAAAGAGCGGTAATGCTTCCTGTTGTTATCAAAAACAGCACAACAGCCGCAGCAATGAGTTTTTTTGCCAGACCGCCGTTTTTGCCGGGTTCGGGCTGTATAAAGTCCTCCTGGGCATTTTCACCCTCAGCAGGAGCCTCTGGAGCGTCCTCATAAAGCGAATCAATGACTTCTTCGCCGCTGTCTTCCTGATTTTCGTTTTCAGAATCGCCGGATTCTGCAATCAGGTCGAGATTGCTGTCATCAGCTGCTTCTGACTCGGTGTTTTCGTCTGAATCATCATCAGAAGAAAGAAGCTGCATTAATTCGTCATCAAGAAGCCCCTGAATTTCTTCATTGACCTCGTTTTCCGGATGAGTTTCTTCTGCTGGCTCATCAGATGGGGTCGAATCTTCGTCAATCAACTCGATTCCCGCATATTCAGAGGTTTGTTCTTCGTTATTTTCAACAGGCTCTTCTTCAAGAAGTTCCGCAAATTCCGATTTTGGTTCTTCCGGCTCTTGAATTGATTCTTCAATGGATTCTTCTCCCGACACAGGAAGAATTTCTTCGGGTGTTTCTTCAAGCAGTTCAATAGATTCTGTTTCTTCTGAAACAACCGGCTCCTGCGGTTCGGGTTCGGTGGTTTCTTCCAAATCCTGTGAAAAATCAGGGATTTCATCGTGTTCAATCAAACCGGGCTCTTCATCATCGCTTTCGAGCAATGTTAATTCTTCATGTTCGGAAATTTCTTCGGCGGGTTCTTCCGGTAGGGGTGCTTCATTTTCCTCAAAATCCGGCTCCGGCACAATTTCTTCCGGTTGTTCTTCATGGACTTCTTCCAGAACCATTTCTTCGTGTTCATCGAGCGTTTCAAGGTCTGAAAGCTCCAGCTCATCATGGGCTTCTAACTCAAAAGGTTCTTCGTCGGCACCGGCAAAAATATCGTCCTGTTCTGTTTCATGAGCTTCTTCTATTTCTTCAACGGGCGCGGATTCTTGAAGAAGTTCGGTTTCTAAGGGAGTTTCCTCCTCCGGAGCCTCATGAACGCTTTCTTCATCAGATTCAAGTGTCATTTCTCCGGCGGTTTCCTCCAGAAGCTCCATGGGTTCATCTTCTTCAAGCGTCAAAGTGTCTTCTTCTTCGGAATCTTCAGTATTAAGAAGCTCCGGAGCTTCCTCTTCTTCAACTGTTTCTTCTTCTTGTTCAGGTTCTGCGGGTGTTTCTGAAAAATCAGGAATTTCTTCCGGTTCGGTCAGATTCAGCTCTTCGCCGGATTCTTCGAGCTCGCTCAAATCGTCGATTTCTGCTGAATCCTCTTCTTTTTCGGGTTCAGCTTCTATATTTTGCTCATCTTCTTGTGAAATTGAGAGCAATGACAGGTCGTCTTCAACATCGCTAATATTTTCGAGCGTTTCAGCGGCTTCTTCAGCGGTTTCAATGACCATATCAGCAGCTCCGGCTCCGGCGGCCTGCGCAACTGTTTCCGCAGCATCAAGTCCTGTTTCCAGAACAGCAGCGTCTTTAACTAATTCCAGAACAGAATTTGAAATTCCGGTTTCGAGAATTTCGGGTTCTTTTTGTTCCTCTTGCTGCGAGGAAACATTGCCGGTAAGGACATTGAGCGTGCTGTCATCCAAAAGTTCAGGATATTTTTTGACCTGTTCAATAATCAAATCAAATTCACTGAACTCGCATAATCTTTCACGGCAAAGTGGGCAGTTCACAACATGTTTTATGAAAAAGATTTTTTCGCTTTCGGAGATTTCTCCGTCTAGGAATAAAACAGCCAGCTCAGCAGCTTTTTGGTGGTCGCCCGCAGCACATTCATGTTCTTGTGATTCAACCGATTCTACAGCTTTTTTAAAACCTTTCATGGAGTTGAGTTTTTTCAAAGGACAAACGAGATATTCTTCGACGGTTTCACATTTTTCGGTTTCTTTTGGGTAGACAAAACCCTCAATGCTCATTTTCGAAAGGTCTTTTTCCATTTTGACCACTACATAAAGGTCAGGCGTTGCGTCATATTTTTTATGGGTTTTTGGGATGTAAAAATTTTCGTTGTCAAACGTTACTCTGACGTCGATTCTGACATTTCCAATATATAAATCGGCAAGTTCAAAATTTCCGGCAAACGACGGGATTTTAAAAAGGCTGTGTTTAAATGAAATGCCAAAACCGTCGGATTGCAGGGCTTTTGCGAGCGCCAGAGCTCCGGTTGCAAGAGCGTATGCGCGTTTTCTTTCCTGCGCGTTTTCGATTCTTGCTGCGGTATTTTTTGCCATTTCTCTTAAATTTTTATCGATTTCTATGTTTTTTTTCATTTTTATCCCTCGTTTTATTCCTTTATATTTATATAGATTACAGTTCTTAAAAAAATATTCCGGAAATTTCAAAAATATGTTATAATTGTAAAGAAATGTATCACATGTAATATTTACATTTCTTCATGTGGCAATATTCATGGTTTTTGTGTTTTATATGAGCAAGTCTCAAAAGGAGTGTTAGTTATGTCAACAAATTTCTCAACAATCGCCCCGCTCAGCGCCTCAACAATCTCACGCGCACCCTCTTTTGTAAAAGAAGGAACCGCAGAAACAAAAGCTGAGCCAAAGGCGGAACAACCCGTCGCAAGCAGCAGCATTTATGATGACGGCACCAAAAAGAAAAAAAGTCACTGGTTTTTGAAAACAATTGTTTCTCTGGCGGTGATTGCAGGTGGTCTTGCTGCTGCAAAAAATTATGTTCCCCAGCTTAAAAACCTTGATACTTCTGTAAAATTTGCAGATGTCAAAAGTTACAAGGACAAAGCCCTCTACTTAGTAGCAAAAGGCGGGGAAAAAGTTATTGAATACTGGAATTCCGGTTACAAATGGGTGAAAGACCTTCTGCCAAAAGGCAAAGAAGCCTCAGCAAAAGCAGAACCCAAAGCCTAAGAATCGAAAAAACAGCCCCTAAAGGCTGTTTTTTTATTGAATTTGAGTTTATTAAAAATGCTGTGTTATAATGCAACTAATGAATATAGTTGTACGGAAATCAGTTAAATTACTATTATTTTGGGCGCTAGTTTCGGCGTTTTTTGCCTCGAATGCCCATGCGGGCGTTTTTGCACCGCTCCAGCCGGTGCCGGAACCGGAAGAAACAGAAGAACAGCCTGTTGACAATCCCGAGGTTCAGATAAACAACGAAGAACCCGCTCCCGCTGATTACGGACTATTTCCGGGATTGCAGTATTACGGCGTTTCTTCGCCGGTTGTAGAAACAAGAACTCTTCAGGGCGGAACCACTGTACTTCGCAGAGAAACAAAACTCATGGAGGGGAAATTGATGTTTATGGGCGGCGATTTGCCTATAAAACTTCGCCCTGCACAAATAATTTCCACCGCAAACCCGCTTTTAAAAGCCGGTGATACCGTTGAATTTGTGGTTGCGGAGGATGTTTTCCATAACAAAAACCTTATTGTAAAAAAAGGCACGAAAGTTACCGGTTTAATTCTTTCGCTGGTTGAAAACACCTATCATGGCGCCGCTGCGGAGATTACGATAGGGCAATTTGAGATAAAAGAAAAAGGAAACCGCACTTTTAACATCAAAGGTGTGATTGAAAAAAAAGGCTCAACCCACGAAAAAGCAATCAACAACTGGAGTTACATTATCGGGCCGGCTGTTTTTTGGATTAGAGGCGGCGAAACAAAACTTTCCCCCGAAAAAGACCAGTATACGCTTTATATCGGCGATTATGCACAAACCGAAGAAACACCGATTGAGGGATTATGATGAAATTATTCAGAACGTTTTTAATATTAACCGTAATATTTTTCGCTTTCGGGCTTCCGTCCGAGGCTAAAAAACTGGTTTTAAAAATCACTCCCGCCCAGAATATTTGCACAAAAGACGGTTCAATCCAAAAAGACGATGTTCTCGACTTTGCTGCTGCAGAAGATGTTTTGCGTGAGGACGGCTCCATTTATATTACAAAAGGAACCCCTGTAAAAGCGATGGTTAGTTTTGTCCAGAGCGACGCATGGGTCGGTGACAGCTCGATTCTTGACCTTTCGCATTTTGAAACCAACGATGTTGAGGGCAATCCCATAGCTTTTGATTACAATCTGAAAATTACAGGCAAATACGGCTTATCTACCCCCGCCGAGCTCACAAAATATTTTGTAAAAAGCTTTTTCTTTTACGCAAACCTTAATTATAAGCCAAATGAAGTCGTTTTTAACGTACTTTTTGATGAATAGTTCGGCGTGAAAAGATAGGATTTGTTTCAAACCTCAGAACAATCCCCACATCTTAACTTCACAGGACATAAATGAGCTAATGTTAAGAAATATAAACCACCGGAAAAATAGAAATTTTTTTGATGATTTTTAAAGTTTCGGTTAAAAAATTTTTATTTTTTACAAAATTTTTTGCAAAAATTCTGCGATTGTTTAAAAAATAATAAAAAATTCAAATCGTTTTTAAGATTTATCAATCACCTGTAAACTGCTCTATACTTGAAAAATTGCCCTCCATGGTATTAAATGGGATAATCTGAATCGGGAATGATTTCCCGAAATTTATATGTAACAATGCCGACATTAAGGAACGAAAAAATGGAAAAAATCACAGTAATTGATTATCTTGTAAAAGAGCTGCAAAAACTAGGTGTGGAAGACTTTTTCGGTCTGCCCGGGGATTATAACTTCAATATTCTCGATGCAATAATCGCCAATCCCGAAACAAACTGGATAGGCTGCACAAACGAACTCAACGCAGGCTATGCAGCGGACGGATATGCAAGAATAAAGGGCTACGGCGCTGTTGTTACGACTTTCGGCGTCGGGGAATTGAGCGCTGTAAACGCAATTGCGGGAAGTTACGCTGAAAATGTTCCTGTTGTGAAAATTGTCGGCGTTCCGGCAACGAAATTTATAAAAAACAACACCCTGCTCCACCATAACTTCCAAAATCCCGACTATTACGCCTTTCAGCGCGTTTTTTCAAACGTTGTCTGTGCTAGTGCGTTTTTGGATTTTGATAATGCAAAAAATGAAATCGACAGGGTTCTTACGGTAATGTTAAAAGAACAAAAACCTGTCTATATCGCGGTTCCGATGGATGTTTGTTATGCGGAAATTGAGGATGAACCGCAGATTTTTGCACCGGAAAGTGACGAAAAATCGCTCAAAGACGCGTATGAACACGTTATTGACGTCCTGAACAGGGCTAAAAACCCAATTATACTCGCTGACGGGCTGGTTGAGCGTTTTAAAGCTCAAGAAGAGTTTACTGAATTTTTAAAAGCCTCAAATTACCCCGTAACAACGCTTTTGATTGGCAAAGACCTCGTGGATGACGATTATGAGCGATTTTTGGGCACATATCAGGGCGAATATATGAATAAGGGCGCCTATAATGCGATTAAAAATGCCGACATGGTTGTTTGTGCCGGTACGGTGATGAGCGATTTGAACACAATCCGCTTTAGCGTGCCTGTGGATATTGATAAGACAATTGATATACAGGGAACTTATACGATTGTTGAAAATGTGCGCTATGACAACGTTTTAATGAAAGATATTTTGAAAAAACTTGCACAGGGCGTGGAAAAAATCGATACCCCAATGCCGGAAACCGGCTGCGGATACCATCTTGAACATGCGGCGGCTGACACAAAACTTGCTGCGGACAACTTGTATCCGCGTTTTCAGGAGTTTTTGGAACCAAACGACCGGATTTTTGCTGAAACCGGCATAATTGCTTACGCAATGGCGCCTTTGCGTTTGCCGGAAGGGGCTAAACTTAATAATCAAATACTCTGGGGCTCGATTGGCTGGGCTACGCCTGCAGCAATGGGCGGCGCGTTTGCCGACCCTGAAAACCGGACAATCCTCATCACAGGCGAGGGCTCGCACCAGCTTACGGCAATGGAAATCAGCACAATGATGCGAAACGGCCTGAAACCTGTTGTTTTCGTCATAAACAACGACGGTTACACTATAGAACGTCTCCTTTCAAAAAACCCGATGGACTGTTTTAACGATATTGCTCACTGGAATTACTCAAAACTGCCGGAGGTTTTCGAGGGCGGGGTCTGGACGGCTCAAGCGCGTACTGTGGGCGAGTTTGAGGAGGTTCTTGAGCAAATTAAAACCCATCGGAAAACAAAAATGTGCTACGTTGAACTTTTTGTTGATAAAATGGATGTATGTGAGCTGACAAGGCTTGCTCTGCAAGGATTAAACAACAGAAATCCGGTAAAGGCATAAAATGCAAAAAACAAAAACGCTTTTTGATGTAATTGGGCCCGTCATGATAGGCCCATCCAGCTCTCACACGGCAGGTGCTGTGCGGCTGGGGCTTTTGGCGGGGAAAATTTATGGCAAAACGCCCGAAAATGTGAAATTTGTGCTTTACAATTCCTTTGCTAAAACCGGCAAGGGTCATGGTACGGACAAAGGGCTACTGGGCGGGGTTCTCGGGTTTAATGTGGATGATGAGCGCATAAAAAACGCCTGTGAAATAGCCCATGAAAGAGGAATCGCTTACGAATTCGAGTTTCAAGAGGATAGCAGCAGGCACCCGAATTCTGTGGAGATAATTTTTGAAAATCCTGACCGGATGACGCTTTGCGGGAGTTCGCTCGGCGCGGGCGAGGTCGTAATCAACAAAATCAACGGTTATTCCTTTGACATAAAAGGTGATTTTCATACGCTCGTGTTGATTTACAGGGACAAACCCGGCATGGTTTATCGTGTTTCTGCACTGATTCAGGGGCAGGATGTTAATATTGCCACGCTGCATTGCGACAGGAGCGCAAAAGGCGAAGAAGCGTCGATGGGCATTTGTCTAGATTCGCCGCTTCCTGATTATGTTATTCGTGAGCTGCAAAAAATTGATGAAATGTATTTGATTAGAAATATTGAAGCGTTGGATTAAAAAAATATTATGGAAAAAATAGAAACTTTTGAAGATTTAATAAGTTACAGCGATTCTTCGGGAAAAAGAATCTGTAAAATCTGCGAAGAGGCTGAGGCGGAAAATTTTGAAATTCCTGTTTCAAAAGTGCGTGAAAAAGTTAAAAATCATCTCGACGCGATGAAAAATGCAATAAATATTGGGCTGGAATCAAAAGAAAAATCTGCCAGCGGGTTGTGTGGCGAGGATTGTGCAAAACTCAAAGCCCATTATGAACACGGAACAACGCTTTTTTCAAAAACATATCAAAAAGTTCTTTTGTATGCGCTGGCTACGATTGAGCAAAATCTTCGCATGGGGAAAATCGTTGCATGCCCGACGGCGGGCTCGTGCGGTATTGTTCCTGCGGTGATAATCGCGCTTTCGGGGGCAATTAACGCGCCCGAAGAAGAGCAGATTAATGCGCTTTTGACTGCGGGCATGATTGGAGAAATTGTTTCTCATAAAGTTGCTCTTGCCGGGGCGGTTGCCGGATGTCAGGGCGAGTGCGGCGTTGCTGCGGCAATGGCTGCGGGTGCGCTTGTTGAGCTGTATGGCGGCAGCTCTTCACAGATTGTCAATGCTGCTGCTTTGACGTTAAAAAATATAATGGGGCTTGTTTGTGACCCTGTGGCGGGGCTGGTTGAGGTTCCTTGCGTGAAACGGAATGCTTTTCTTGCCATAAACGCTGTTACGGCGGCAGAGCTTGCTATGGCGGGGATAAAATCCGTTATTCCTGCGGATGAAGTTGTAGATGCAATGCGGCAGGTCGGGCAATTGATGTCACCGCACCTGAAAGAAAGCTCCGAGGCGGGGCTTGCTGTGACTAAAACCGGACTTGAGATTACCGAACGGCTCTCGAGGCAGTGGGGATTATCGTAAATTCGGGGGTTTAAGCTTTACCCATCAATTTGCGCAACTCGTAGATTTCCTCGATGTGTTTTTGGGACAAATCATGTGAGCCGCCCAGAATAAATGAATTCAAATAAATCTGCGCGTATGCTTCAGCGGTTTCCATCTTGTAGTATGCGTCTTTTATGTCCTTTCCGCCGATAATAATGCCATGATTCGCCATCAGAACCGCGTCATGTTTGTCAAAGAATTTCGAAGTAAATTCGACCAAATCATTCGATGAGGGCATTGCGTAGTCAGCAAGCGGAATTTCGCCAAAATAAAAGACATTCTCCGAGATAATCGGTTTTGATAAAGGTATGTGAGCCACTGCAAAAGATGAAACATAAGGCGCATGACAGTGGATTATTGCGTTTATGTCGGGGCGCATTTCATAAATCCTTGCGTGAAGGTGTTTTTCGGAGGAGGGTTTTTTCTTACCTTTAATAAGATTTGCCTCAAAATCCATAATAACAACATCTTCAAGCCGCAAATCTCCCAGCGCCGAGCCTGACGCCGAAATCATAATATTTTCGCCCAGCCTGACGCTGATATTGCCGGAGGTGCCCGGTGTGCAGTTTTTTTGACCTAATTTTCTGCCGTATTTGATAATCGAAAACAGATTTTTAAATTCATATAAATTCATGATTCCTATCATACCAAAGTTTGAGTTAAAATGGTATAATGTAAAAGCAGGAATTAGAGTATGGTTACAGATACCTACATTAATTATGACGAGGTTGCGCAGTGGCTTGAAGAATACAGAAAGCTCAAAACCTCACCCAAAAAAACGCAAATGCAGAACCTCATAGCAATTGCGTGCATGCCCCTTGTAAAAAAAATCGCCCATACTCTCGCCAGAAGAAGCACCGACCCTATTGAAGACATCATTCAAGTGGGGAGCGTAGGGCTTTTGAAAGCAATAAGACTTTATGACGCGGGTGTGAGCAAAAATTTCAAAAGTTATGCGATGTACATGATTACAGGTGAAATCCGTCATTATTTGCGCGATAAAGCCTCCATGATTAAGGCTCCGAGGGCTATTCAGGAGCTTGCTTATCGTGTGCAGAAAATAAGCGCCGAACTGGCTGACGAAATCGGCGAAAAACCTACAGATACCGAAATTGCCGATAAAATGGATTTGCCCATACAAAAAGTAACCGAAGCAATTGAAGTCGATAGAAGAAAACACCCGATTTCTCTTGACCAGCTTGCTTTTACAACTGAGGAGGAATATTCGACCTGGGGCGACCAGATTGCTGATTTGAGCTATCAAAATTTGCAGAATTTTCAGGAGGACAGGATTCTTCTTGCGGAATCTTTGAAAAATCTGGACAAATCATACAAAGATGTTATTGATATGATTTATTTTCAGGAAATGAGCCAGTCGCAGGTCGCAGAAAAGCTCGGTATATCGCAAATGCAGATTTCACGCAGGATAAAAAAGGCGCTGCATATGCTTTTTGAGATGATTAGAGAGAAAAAAGAATGATTTCGATAGAAACAGTTTTGGTTGTTTGGGTTTTTGTGATGGCGATTTGCCTGGGAAGCTTTTTGAATGTTGTTATTCTCCGCGGTTTCAGCGGTGAGTCAATTGTTCTTCCGCCCTCAAAGTGCCCGCATTGCTCTCACAAACTGGCGCCGTGGGATAATATTCCTGTTCTTTCTTTTCTCGCCCTCAGGGGAAAATGCAGATATTGCAAGGAAAAAATCAGCTTTCAATATCCGCTGGTTGAGCTTTTTACCGCGCTTACGGTTACGGGGATTTATTTAAAATTCGGATTTTCACTTAACACGCTGTTTTTAACGGCAGCGGCTGCATTGTGCATTGTGATGGCGGTTTGCGACATAAAAGAACGCGTTATTTTCGATACTCATGCTTATATTCTGGGCGTTTTGGGGCTGATTTACAATTTTTTTAACATTGCAGGCACAAATCATACAAAAATAACCCTTTTTCTCGCCGGGATTACAATACCAATCTGGCAATCCTTTATTTATGCGATTCTCGGGCTTATTGCCGGTATAATAATAATGGAGGCGCTTGCGCGGATTCCGCAAATTTTTATCGGCAAGCGTGCTTTCGGCGAGGGCGACACTTTCATAGCAGGCGCACTGGGGGCTTTTTTCGGGATTTCGAACCTTATTGTAATTATTTTGTTCAGCCTGATTTTTCAGGTGCTCATTATACTTCCGATGTTCTTTTACAAGCTTTTCAAAGATAAAAATTACAGACTTTTCAGCGCTTTAATTCTTTTTCTGCTGCTTTTTGTTCTCATCGCTCTTGGCAATTTTTATGATGTGCTGGGCGAGGGTTGGCTTTACTGGTTTGCGATTGCGCTGCTTGCGTCGATTGGATATTATTGCTGCCGGGGCATTTTAGCGGGAATAAAAGACGGAAACGGTCTGACTTACCTGCCTTTCGGCCCTGCGCTCATTCTGGGAGCGTTTGTGGTGATGTTTTTGGCCGGTATTTATCTAATCTAGTGTCGCCTTAGCCGATTCGCCTACGCGAACCGCCCAAGGCT
>URHD01000053.1 GCA_900547585.1 uncultured bacterium
CGGGCGGCAGAGTGCGAACCGCCCAAGGCTCACCTTTTCTAATCGTCACTCAAAAGAATAGTTTTGTAATAACGCAGAAATATGCTACAATAACCACGTTATAGTTTATTCGAGCGGGTATGAAAAAAAAGCTTTCTATTGCATTTATCTGGCATATGCACCAACCTGCATACAGAACCGGGCCTGAAGAAATTTATCTTATGCCCTGGGTGCGGCTGCATGCGGTCAAAGATTATCTTGACATGCTTGTCATGATGGACAAATTTCCGGGGTTGAAGCTCAATTTCAACCTTGTTCCGGTGCTCGTTGACGCAATTTATAACTATGGATTCCGCGGAGCGCACGATATTTACTCAAAACTCACTATAACCCCTGTAGAAGAGCTTGGAAAAGAAGAAAAAACGTTTATTTTGAACCATTTTTTTGACGCAAATTATCAGAACATGGTTTTTCACCACGCAGCATACAAAAAACTCTACGACAAGCGTTTTTCCAGAGATGACATTGGAATTGAGGATTTCACACCGCAGGAATATTCTGACATTATGGCGTGGTTTAACCTTTCGTGGATTGACCCTCACTGGCGTGTTTACCCGAAAATAAACGAATTATCTGAAAAAACAGAAGGAAATTTCACGCTGCAAGACAGAATCGACCTCATTGAGCAGCAAAGAAGAATTCTGCGGCGCATAATCCCGACTTACAAAAAATATCAGGACGAGGGAAAAATAGAAATCTCCACAAGCCCCTATTATCACCCTATTTTACCGCTTCTTGCCGATATGGAGGATGCTCAGCGCTCCAACACTAATATTACCCCGCCTAAACTCGAATCGGATTTATACGAAGACGCTGTTTTTCAGGTAAAATCAGCTCTGGACATGTTTGAGCGGACTTTCGGGAAAAGACCTGCCGGTATCTGGCCCTCAGAGCATTGTGTCAGTGAAAAAACAATGGGAATTCTTCAGGATTTGGGCGTAAAATGGACAATTTCGGATGAAGGCGTTCTTGAGCAATCGCTAAAACGTGAATTTTCAAGAGATTTCAGAGGATATCTTGAAAATCCTTATGACCTCTGCCATTCATACGAATATAAAAACGGCAAAGACCCGATTAACATAATTTTCCGCGATGCGGTTTTTCCGAACCTTATCGGGTTTGAATACCCGAACCATGACCCCGTAAAAGCGGCAAATGACCTCTATGACAGGATAAAATCCATACAATACAAGCTCGAAAACTCTCCGGACAAGAATCATCTTTTGACAATCGCTATGGATGGGGAAAATTGCTGGGAAAATTACCCTGCTGACGGAACCGAGTTTTTAGAAACGCTATACGGCCTAATAAATAACGATGAGGGGCTTGAAACGGTTACGGTAAGCGGATATCTTGAAAAAATAAAGAAACCCAAATCAATAAAAACAATACATCCGGGCTCCTGGATTAACCGTGATTTTATGCTCTGGGTGGGCGAACCGACAAAAAACCTTGCGTGGGAATATCTTGATAAAACGCGGCAGGATTTAAAAGAATTTGAAAAAGAAATCACCGACCAGCAGCTTCTTTTCGAGCTCTGGCGTGAAATTTACATGGCAGAAGGAAGCGACTGGTTCTGGTGGTACGGAGAACCCAACGATTCCGGTCAGGACAACCTTTTTGACCTGTTATTCCGTTCACATCTGAAAAATGTATATAAACTTGCAGGAAAACCTGAACCCGATTACCTTGATATACCTTTGCATGACTCTGTTTACGTAGGTTCGCGCTATCCGAGAGGCGAGGTCGAAAATTTCGAGCTTACAGGCTCAAATAATGACAACTGGGCAAATGCAGGTTGCATCGAAATCCCCACCACTCCGACAATGCAGGAGAAAAGGTTCTTCAACAAAATCTTTTTCGAGCATGACAAAGACAATCTTTATCTGCGCTTCGATATTAACAGCTATGTGATAGATGAAGAACTCGGGTTCAAAGATTTTCATCAGATTTATATTTATTTTAAAAACACCTCAACGGCAAACCCGCCCGTTGCAAACATAAGAACAATCAGCAAGACAGAAAATGTTATGCCGCTCTTAAAAGAACGGTTTACCGATGAAGTGAAAATGACCTTTTTCAGAAAACTCGATTTTCCTGCGCAATTTGCTAAAGCAAATTACGATAATCTTTGGATTTTGCAGATAAAACACGGAATTGAAGCGGTTTATAAGGATTTTGTCGAAATAAAAATCCCTTTTAATGATTTGAACATTCAAAAAGGAGAAACTGCGGAATTTTTCATTGTCAAAGCAGAACTCGGGCTTGTGGACAAGTTCTATCCCAGAGATACCCTCCTTTCCGTTACCCGCCCGGTCGATTAGGGCAAAGAAAAGTATTATACTTAACAATTCTACAAAGTAGCATGACAAATCTATGCGTGTTGTATATTATAAGTATATAGATTGGGACGGTTAAACGTTAAATTTTATGGAGAGAAAATTGATTAAAGATCAGCAAAACACAGAAAACACAATAATTACGGAGCAAAGCGCTTTATCTGACGAAAATGATAAATTCAGCAATCTCAGCACCTCGGCATTGCTCGCAAAAGTCGATGTTCCGCGCTCGCATGTGCTCGTTGCGGACAACTATATGGTAATCAAAAAGATTTACGGCTCTCCGGTTGTAAAAAGCCGTATAAGCAATCAAGACAAGGCTCTCCTTGCAAAATATGACTTCAACCCGCTGGAATACTCGACAATAAAACAGATTAACGAAGAACTTGCGCTGTTAAAAAAATGGTCAATGTCGCAGGATGTTAATCTGAAAAACGATTCTGACGAAATTATCAATATCCGCTGCAAAGAATTGAAATACCTTGCTGCAAACCGTTACACCCTCATAACAAATGAGATTTACAATGGCTATATGGCTCTGGAAAAATATTTTGAGGATATTTCTAAATACAGGTACTAATCAGCTTAACATTTGGTAAACAATTTTTGTGCATGCCCGTTGTTTAAACTATAATCATATAAAAAGATAAAATGAAAAGGATTTTTTAATGATTAATTCAGTCGTTGTTGTTGGCAGAGTAGGGCAAGACCCTGAAATGAAATATTTTGAATCAGGAAAAGTGAAAACAACTTTTTCGCTTGCAGTGAACAGATGGGATTCCAAAACTAAAGGCGAAGTAACCGACTGGTTTAACATCGAATTGTGGGACAAACTTGCCGAAATCGCAGGCGAATATGTAAAAAAAGGTAAACTCGTAGCTGTTGACGGCAGACTGGCAATGAGCAAATGGAATGACGCCTCAGGCGCCTCAAGAGAACGTTATTTTGTACGCGCCCAGAACATGAGGCTGCTCGGAGCTAAAAATTCACAGGAATAATTATGTTCGTTTCAAATAATATCGGCATTGTTGCAGATGACCTCACCGGAGCTGATGATACAGCGTTACAATTCCATCTGCGCGGTGCAAATACACAGATTATACTTGATTCTTCCGTAAAACCGGAAAACAGCGCAAATACGCAAGCCTGGGCGATTTCAACAGAAACAAGAAACATTGATGCAAACACTGCCGTTGAACGCGTAAAAATGGCGACCGAATTTTTGCGCGACAATCTGAATGTCGAGTATTTTTACAAAAAAATGGACTCAACTCTGCGCGGAAACATCGCGCTGGAATGTCTTGCGATGCTTGAAACCCTGGAATGGGATGCAGCAGTAATTATTCCTGCATTTCCGCAGGAGGGGCGCGTAACAATCGGCGGATATCATCTTTTGAAAGGCGTTCCCATTGAAAGAACAGAAATGGCCAGAGATCCGCTCTCGCCGATTGCAGAATCCCACATCCCGACACTTCTGGAAAAACAGCTCGATGAAGAACACCATGATTTGATTGGTCTGCTCGAATTAAAAACGATTATTAAGGGCGCAGGGCCGATTTTGCAAAAATTGAACGAATTAATCACGGCCGGAAAGAAATTAATCGTTGCAGACGCAATGTCAACAACGGATATTGAACAGGTTGTGCTAGCAATGGAGAAAAGTTCATACAATATTCTTCCCTGCGGCTCGGCTGGCTGCGCGCAGGTTCTCGGAAACGTATGGTTGCCCGACCAGGAAATGCATAACCTAACAACCTCCATCCCCAAAATGCCAAAACTCTTTGTTTCCGGCAGCGCGACACAGATTACCGCTTCTCAAATCCAAAAACTTGATGATTCGGACGATTTTGAAAATACTTATTTTATTTCTTTAAAACTGGAAGACATTCTCGAAGGCGTAAGCGATGAAATCGTTGAACGGGTTTCAAAAAACCTTGTAAAAGACAATTCCGTGATTGTTCACACTTCTGATTTGACGGTCGATTCAAAAGTACTCGGCCAGATGCTTTTTGAAAACGAAATGTCAAAATCCCAGCTTCTTTCCAAGATTTGTGACTATTTAGCAACCCTTACAAAACGGGTAATTTACGACAAAGACGTAATTTTGCTCACTATCGGCGGCGAAACGTCTTTTAAATGCTGCAAAGCGATAAACAGCAACTCTCTACAGGTTATTGACGCCGTAAGCCCAGCTATTCCGCTTTGTATGGACGTTAAAGCACAATGGATTGTCACAAAATCCGGCAATGTTGGAAATGCAAATACACTCATCGACATTCTGAGGTATTTTGAAGCTCACGAGGAGTAAATTCTGATTTTTCAAAACGACAAAAAAATCATCATAACAATGGGCGATTACAACGGGATTGGCCCGGAAATCATCACCAAAGCGCTTTATCGCATGCGGCCGCCCAGAGAAAAAATTCTCGTTATCGGCAGCAAACGTTTTTTGCCCGCTGATTTTGCCTATGAAGTCGAGGAAACTCCCGCAGGAGAGGCTGACTTTGGAAAAGAAACTGCAGCAGGCGGTGAATTCTCTTATAAATGCATAAAAACAGCCTGCGAAAAGGCAAAAGCCGGAAAAGCGCTGGCTATAGTCACCGCGCCCGTATCAAAAAACGCTCTTCATCTTGCAGGGTATGATTTTTCAGGTCAAACTGAAATTCTCGAAAAAGAGCTTGCGCAAAAAGGGCAAAAAGCAGAAATGCTTTTCGTTTCAGGTGATTTCAGGGTAATGCTTTTAACGCGGCATGTTGCATTAAAAGATGTAAAAATCACAAAAGAGCTGATTGTTGAAAAAATCAGGCGTCTGGAAAGCGTGCTGAAGCAGCGATTCAAGATTTCTGCCCCCAAAATTGCACTTTGTTCGCTTAATCCGCATGCCGGAGAAAACGGAATCCTTGGAAACGAAGAAATCAGCGAATTTGAGCCCGCATTAAAAGAGCTCAAAAACATAGATATAACAAAACCGATGCCCGCTGACACGCTTTTTGTGAAAGCGGCAGAAGCCATAAAAAATAACACTTCCCAGCCTTTTGACTGTTATGTAGCCTGCTATCATGATCAGGGGTTGATTCCGATGAAAGTTCTGGCGTCAAAAAGCGCCGTAAACATGACAATCGGGCTCGATATAATCCGAACATCGCCCGCCCACGGCACAGCTTATGATATCGTAGCAAAAAATTGCGCTGACCCGTCAAGCCTGATGGCAGCAATCGAAATACTTTTGTAAATTCCAGAGCTCTAAAGTGAAAAGTAAGGGATTTGCATTTTCCGTTCCGATTTCTCCTGGCATTCGACGGGAAATGCATGCATTTCTCAACTTTTGATTCCTCCTCCATCGTCACGACAAGTGCAAACCCTTACTTTTTACAACACATCACAAATTCGGCAAATAAAAAACGCACAAACGCAAAGTCTGTGCGTTTTTTCTCCATTGGGAGGAGATTAAGTTTTGAATGAATTAGTAGTTGCTTGACTGAATGAAGAAATAAGATTTCGGGTGCTGGCAAACAGGGCAGATTTCCACAGAATTTGTTCCCTCGTGAGAGAATCCGCAATTTGCACATTCCCAAACAACCTTTTCTGATTTTTCAAAAACTTTGCCGTCTTTTACGTTGGCTAAAAGCTTCTGATACCTTTCTTCATGGTGTTTCTCAATCATTGCAACCTTTTCAAACAGGAAAGCAATATCATTGAAGCCTTCTTCTTTAGCTTCCTGTGCGAATCTTGCATACATGTCTGTCCATTCGTAGTTTTCACCGGCTGCAGCATCTTGCAGATTGGTCATAGTGTCAGCAATGCTTCCTCCATGAAGTAGTTTGAACCAGATTTTTGCATGTTCTTTTTCATTGTTGGCAGTTTCTTCGAATATCTTGGCAATCTGCACATATCCGTCTTTTTTTGCCTGAGAAGCGTAATAAGTGTATTTATTTCTTGCCTGTGATTCACCAGCAAAGGCTTCCATTAAATTCTTTTCAGTTTTAGAACCTTTGAGTTCTTTCTTTTGAGCAGTTTCCATATTGTCTCCTTTAATTTTGTGTGTAAACCTGCGGAGGTTTATTCTTTTTCAAATTGGTCTTTACCTACGCCGCAAAGGGGGCAAACATAATCATCCGGCAAATCTGCGAATGCAATATTGTCATTTTCAGCAGGATCGTAAACATAACCGCATACAGTACATACAAATTTTTCCATAATTTTTCTCCTTTTCGCTAATTGTCCTTGTGTTTTTTCTTACATTTGTTGCAAATTCCTCTGATTTGCAGATTTAAGTCTTTTATTTCACCAAATTCAGCTGCATGTGCAGGCGTTTTTAAATTTTCATTTTCATCAAGAAAAACATCGTAAACTTCCCCGCAATTCAAGCACAAAAAATGATGATGAGGTGTTCTGTCAGCGTCAAAACGGGCTTTGGGAAGCTGGTTATCAACCCTGAAAATCATTCCCATCTCCTCGAGCGAAGCCAGTGTACGGTAAACAGTATCAAAAGAAATATTCGGCAGCTCTTTCTTAACCGCTTCATAGACAGTTTCCGCATCAGGGTGCTCGCATGACTTTGCAACCTCACGATAAATAACAATACGCTGCGGCGTTACCCTCATATTGCGCTTTTTGCACTCATCTTTCAGTATTTCTATTTTTTTATTTACGATTTCTTCTGAATGTTCCATAGTTTTTCTTATTAAGAATAATTCTTAATAACAGTATATCAGATTTTTTTTATAATGCAAGCAATATTATTCTTGCATGCAAAAAAATATTTAAAGTTACCCAAAAGGACTAAAAACAAAGATGGTTACAAAGTGGAATGTAACTAATGCAGCAATAGATTATCATAACATAGTAAATCCTCAACTCTTCTGATTGCTTGTACTTAGTGCTCACCTCTTTCTTCGGAAAGAGGTTTTTTTTCTTTTATATATAGGGCGGAAGCCTTATGTTGCGTTGGCACGATTATAGTGGTTGTTTAGTGGCACAGCCACGTTTCTATATTAGTGTGGAGTGCGGAGGGGGCGGAAGCCTTGTGTTGCCTTGGCACGATTATAGCGGTTGTTTAGTGGCGCAGCCACATTTCTATATTGGTTCCCCATGCCGAAGCAAAAACTCAACACCTGAGCTTTTCAACAAATTTCCGGATTCTGGAAACCGCTTCTTTCAAATTCTCAATAGAATAAGCATATGAAATGCGCAAAAAGCCCTCACCGCAATCTCCAAAAGCACTTCCCGGCACCACAGCGACTTTTTCTTCGGTCAAAAGCCTTGTTGCAAACTCCTCTGAGGTCATATTGAACTCTTTTATGCATGGAAACACGTAAAACGCCCCAAAAGGCTCAAAACAGTCCAATCCCATCTCCTTAAACGCATTCATCAGGAATCTGCGGCGCTGGTTGTAGGATTGACGCATTTTTTCAACCTCATCATCGCCCTTTTTCAACGCTTCAACAGCAGCATACTGGCTTGTTGTGGGCGCGCACATGATTGCGTACTGGTGAATTTTTGTCATTTGCCTGATTATTTCTTTTGGCCCGCACGCATAACCCAGCCTCCATCCTGTCATGGCATACGCCTTTGAAAAACCGTTAATCAAAATCGTCCGTTCTTTCATTCCATCCAAAGAAGCAATGGAAACATGTTTTCCTTTGTACGTCAGCGCAGAATAAATCTCGTCCGACATAACAAGAAGGTCTTTTTCAATAACAATTTTCGCAATTTTCTCCAAATCCGCCTTTTCCATAATCGCACCGGTCGGATTGTTAGGAAAAGGAAGAATCAGAACCTTTGTTTTGTCCGTAATCGCGCCCGACAGTTCATCTGGCGTGAGTCTAAAGTCATTTTCCGCTTTCAATTCAATTATAACCGGCTTTGCATCCGCCAAAATCGCACAGGGTTCGTAGGAAACATACGACGGCTGGGGGATTATGACTTCATCACCGGGGTTGATCACCGCACGAAGCCCTATATCAATAGCCTCAGACCCGCCCACAGTGACAATAATCTCCGAATTCGGGTCATATTCTGTGTTTTGGGTTCTTTTAATGTAATTTGCGATTTCCTGACGCAAATCTTTCAGACCTGCGTTGGACGTGTAGAACGTTCTTCCTCGCTCGAGCGAAAAAATTCCCTCATCACGGATAAACCATGGCGTATCAAAGTCCGGTTCGCCCACGCCAAGCGAGATTGCGTCTTTCATTTCCGTAACTATATCAAAAAACTTCCTGATTCCGGACGGTTTAAGCCCTGTTACCTTATCTGAAAGAAAGTTCCTCATGGGGTGATTACCTCTCTTTCATCTTTAGACGTTTCGTTGATAATTGTGCCGTGGTCTTTGTATTTTTTCAGGATAAAATGAGTTGCCGTGCTCAAAACGCTGTCCAGTGTGGATAATTTGTCCGAAACAAATCCGGCAATCTCTTTCAAACTCTTTTCCTCAAGCGTAACAAGCAAATCATAGCCACCGGAAAGCAGGTAAACAGATTTTACCTCCGGATATTTGTAAATTCTTTCCGCAATCCTGTCAAATCCCTGCCCTCTTTGGGGAGTAACTTTCACTTCAATCAGAGCCGAAACCTTTTCTATATCTGTTTTTTCCCAGTTAATGAGAGTGTGATATGCACAGATTATATTTTCTTTTTCAAGCCTTGAAATTTCGTCCAAAACCTCTTCTTCAGACGCTCCGAGCAGCACAGCAAGCTCCTTAAAGTCGATTCTGCTGTTTTTTTCCAGTATAGAAAGCAATTCGTCTCTCATAATCATCTCCGTATTAATTCCGATTCAAAAATTATATTACATCCTGCTGAAAAAACAAAGCAGCATAATAATTTAACCAAAATCCCGCCCCACCCCAACATTTCACCTTTCCCCAACCCGGACAAGTAAAAAGTGAAAGATTTTTCTTTGCAGTGACTATGGGGGAGGGCTCTAAAATCGTGAGATAAACTTTCCCACGTTGAGTGCCCGGAGGAATCGGAACGGAAAAGAAATATCTTTCTCTTTTTACGCCACAGCACAATCTACCCCAAAGAATCCTCTTTAAGAACGATAGTAAGTTTTCTAATCTGTTGTAAAGTATTATATAAGTATTAAAATGTAATAAGTAACAAGATATTATCGAGAATTTTATATGAAAAAAGTTAAATTTACGAACCTAATCTCGGATATTTTTTCCACATCGAGAGTAATCAACCTGTTGATATTTATGGCGTTCACAGTGCTTTTAACCTCTGTTTTGTGCGCAAAATACTTCCTTTTTCAGAGCATTATCGGCGATGACGGAACAAGCAAACGCGATGTCGTTGCATATAAAACTATGAAAGTCGTTGATACCTTCAAAACCGACCAGTACAAAAAGGAAATGGCTCAAAAAATCGAACCTGTCCTTACACCGGCGGAAGACAGCTACATAAAAAACAACTACAAGGCGCTTGAGGCAAATATTCTGAAAATCAGAAGCAAAAAAGGCGACTATCAAACTAAAAAAGACCAGATGAACCTGCTTTTTGATTTTGACAACTCAAACGCATATCGAAACTACATTTTGAACTACCTGATTAATGCAAATGACGACAGGGTTATGAACACTTTCGGAAAAGCCGACAAAACTCTGGACAACCTCCTAAAACAGGGCGTGACAGAAAAAGATTTTGAACAGGACAGATTGAACAGCATGATTTTGCGCAATTCCAACTTTGAAACCTCAAAAGGCGAAATGCGTGTTATTTCTGCATTGCTTGAACAGGTAATTGTGCCAAATATGGTTGTAGATGAGGTCGCCACGGAAATAGCAAAGAAAAACGCAGTAAACTCAATAACTCCTGTGACTGTAACATTTGAAAAAGGCGACAAAATAGTCTATAAAGGCGAACTCGTAACAAAAGTAAAACGTGACGCGCTCCAAAAAGCCGGATACAACGTGCTCGAACTCAATTTGAAAGGAATAATAGGCATTTTCTGCCTTGTTGCGTTCGGAATAATCGCACTAATGTATTATTTGCAGTATTTTGAAAAGAAATTTCTTAATAAAAACTATCTCTCAATCACGGGGCTGCTTGCGCTTGTTATGGCGGGCTGCGCAACCCTTTTGCCGGACGGAGCCTCGTTTTATTACCTGCCGTTCCCTGCTTTTGCAATTTTGCTCTCTATTTTTACAAACCCGAGGGTTTCTTTCCTTTCCTCGGCTATTTTGATAATTATTATTTCAATTTCAATGCAAATGCCGCTGCAGCCTGTGGCTGTTTTTCTTATAGTTTCATTAATTTCAGCCATTGCAACCGCGAAAATAAAATATTCACGCCGTTTTGACCTTTTAAAAATAGGTGTGGAAATCGCACTCGCAATGCTTTTCTTTATTCTCGATGTTTATTTGATTGAAAACTGCATAAACCCGATTTATCTGGACAAATGCTCTGATAGGCTTTGTTAACGGGCTCCTCGCGGGCGTAATCGTGCTCGGAACAATCCCGCTTCTTGAAAGCTGGTTCAAAATTGTTACCCCGTACGGGCTTGCAGAACTTGCCGACCACAACCAGCCGCTTTTAAAGAAAATGCAGCTCGATGCGCCCGGTACTTTTTCACATGTTTTGATGGTATCAAACCTCTGTGAAGCCGCAGCCGAAGCAATCGGCGCAGATCCGGTGCTGGCAAGAGTCGGAGCAATGTATCACGACATCGGAAAGCTCAAAAGACCGCTTTTCTTTGTTGAAAACCAGACTTATTTCGGCATTGAAAACCCGCATACAAAGCTGAATCCCAGATTGAGCAAAATGGTTATCACAGCGCACCCGAAAGATGGCATTGATCTGGCGAAAGAATACGGAATCCCGCCGGTTATCCAGAACTTTATAATTCAGCACCATGGCGATTCCGTTGCACGTTATTTTTACAATCAGGCAAAACAGGAGGAGGGCGAAGAAAAAGTTACGGAAGAACAATTCCGCTATACCTGCCCCCGCCCGAACACAAAAGAAACAGCCATCTTGATGATTGCTGACGCGGTAGAATCCGCCTCAAGAACCCTGAAAGACCATTCAGCCGAGGAATTGGACAATATGATAAATAAAATTATTCAAGACCGCCTCAATGACGGACAGCTTTCTGATAGCCCGCTAACTTTGAAAGATTTGAAAACAATTGCCCAGACTTTCTCAAAAAGCCTCCGCGCTGCGCACCATCAGAGAATTAAATATCACGAAAACATAATTCAGGAGCTTGAAGAAAAAGCTATGAAAAAGAAATTCGTTGCGCCTGAAAAAATAACAACGGAAGACGAAGAAAAAATCGAGAAAAAGATTCAAAAACGACTGAAAAAGGAAAATGAATAAACCGGAATTAAACATATTTGTCGAAGATACTGTTGAATCAGGTCTGGATTTGAGGCAAATCACCGAAAAACTGCAAAAAATGACAGGCTATTTTCTCTCAAAACAGGATTATGTTGAAAAATCCTGCCTGAGCGGCTATGAATACGACACTTTGTGCTTTGATATAGTGATTTGCAACAATGAAGAAATTCACCGCATCAACAAAGAATATCGAAACATTGACCGCCCAACGGACGTCATATCGTTTGCAATTTTCGCTGACAGCGCGCCTGAGGAGCGTTTTATCTTTGACAGGGAAATAAATCTCGGCGAAATCATACTCTCGACTGAAAAAACAGCCTCGCAGGCAGTTGAAAATGGTCAAACTTTTGAAGATGAGCTATACTTTTTATTAGCACACGGGATTCTTCATCTCATGGGCTACGACCATCAGAGTGAAGAAACACTGTGCGAGATGTGGGATATACAAAAGGAAATGACAGGGGAAATTGATGTCTAAATATGCTTCAACAGGGTATTTCAGAAGTTTTAGAAACGCTTTCAACGGTTTGAGCTGCGCTTATAAATCACAAAAAAACTACCGTTTTCACCTTTTAATAGGGTTTATTTCCTTGCTTCTTGGCATATTGCTAAATTTTAAATGCCTTGAATACTGCGTTTTGATTCTGGCAATCAGCAATGTCATCACTGCAGAGCTTTTCAACTCCGTAATTGAGTTTACGCTGGACGCATACTACAAAAATAAATACTCAAAACTCGTAAAAATGGCAAAAGACCTGTCAGCCGGCGTTGTTTTTATCGCCGCAATGACAAGTCTTACAATAGGTTTTATACTTTTTGCCAGAAAAATTCTGATACTGGTTCTTTATTGATTTAGGGCAGAAAAGTTAGTTCCATTCGACGCGAACATAGCCGCTTGCGCCCCTGCCGCCTTTTCCAAAACCATAGTTATCAACACCTGGAAGCGGTCTGCCAACAAGTTGTTTAAACCCTCCGCCTCCGCCGCCTGCGCCATACATATCAGAAGGAGCTACTGCGAAACCATCGTTTACATCCATATCGTTTTTAGCGTTTGTTTTGCCCGAGCCTTTATCCAGCTTGCCGCCGAGCGGCGATTCTTCGCCTTCTTCGCCGTCAATACTGTTTGCATCTCCATCGGTTTTTGCTGCAGCCTTGCCGCCGGCACCGCCTGTTGCCACAGCATAATTACCGAAAGCACTCGGCTGCCCCTGTTCACCATCAGCACCTTTTTCTCTGCCGCCGGCACCGCCTGCACCGACTTTGACGACAACTTGAGACGGTAATGCCTTCATTGATTTATAAACTACTTCACCTGCTTTTCCGCCGCCTCCGCCCGTAAGAATATCGCCTTTCAATAAAGCTACGCCGTTATTTCCGGTGTCAGCTTTATTTCCAAAGTTGTTTCCAAGCCCGCCTCTGCCAAAAAGAGAGGCGGAAGTAGATAAATCTGTAAATTCGTTTATCTGGTTCAAATAAGATGAGCTCAAAAATCTGTTTGCGCAGTTCGATGTCTTGGTGGAATCACCGGCAGAGCCGCCATTAGCACTATATGAACCTGAATTTACAACAGTAAGAACACTTTCCATGCCCGACATCGCAGAACTTGCACTGTCAGTGTTGCTAATAGGCGAATATCCGCCGCTACCGCCGGCGC
>URHD01000054.1 GCA_900547585.1 uncultured bacterium
TCCTGATTGGCTTTTTGTTGAGCTTCGCGCTGTTTTTTGGCTTCCTCTGATTTTTTGTTTATTTCTGCCATTTTAGCGTCCTGCTTTTTAATTGCAGCATTTTGCTTGTCAAGAAGTTCCTGTCTTTTATTGAGATATTTTTGTCCGAGAGGTGTTGTTGCAGTAGCTGCAAATGTGCATGCCGAAGTCATTATAAATGCGGCTGCGATAGCGATTGCTGAAAGTTTTTTCATAGTAAAATCCTCCTTTTTTGATAGTGCTATTATATCATAATTAAATTTTTTGTTACAATTCATTATTTGAACCCTTTTTGTGCTAAATTGTTATAGGTCTTGTGTTATAATTTAGTAAATAACAGGAAGTTGAGAGGGAAAATGCCGTTTAGTTTTGAAAAAACAGCGATTGAAGATGTCATAGTGATTACTCCACGTGCATTTAACGATGACAGAGGCTTTTTTATGGAAACATATAAACGCTCTGACTTTATTAATAACGGAATAAAGGAGGATTTTGTTCAAGATAACCATTCAAAATCCACAAAAGGCGTGCTGCGCGGGCTTCATTACCAGAAAGCGCCAAAAGCGCAGGCTAAAATCGTAAGATGTATTAAAGGTGCAATCTTTGATGTTGCAGTTGACATCAGAAAAGGCTCAAAAACATACGGAAAATGGGTTGGAGTCGAGCTTACGGAAGAAAACAAAAAAATGCTTTATATTCCTGCGGGATTTGCGCATGGATTTTGCGTAAGGTCGGAGGTTGCGGAGATTTGTTACAAATCGTCCGATGAATATTCCCCCGAAAACGACCGGGGAATCATGTGGAACGATTCTGAAATCGGAATCGACTGGAATCTGGACGCAGAACCCGTCATTTCTGAAAAGGATTCAAAACATCCTTTGTTAAAAGATGCAGATAATAATTTTTAAGAGGTGAATATGAGATTATTAGTTACCGGAGGCGCCGGTTTTATTGGAAACTGTTTTGTAAGGCACATTTTGAATAAATATCCTGATTACAAGGTGATAAACCTCGACGCTCTTACTTATGCAGGAAATCTTGAGAATTTGAAGGATGTTGAAAACAACCCGAACTACAAATTCGTGCATGGAAATATTTGCGACAAAAAGCTCGTTCGCGAACTTATGGCTGAAGTTGACGCATGCGTAAACTTTGCTGCTGAATCTCATGTCGACAGAAGCATAACTGGCCCGGAAATCTTTGTTGAAACAAATATTCAGGGAACTTTAAACCTGCTTCAAAACGCTAAAGAGTTCAAAATTGACCGTTATTTGCAGGTTTCGACGGATGAAGTCTATGGAACGCTCGGCAAAACAGGCTACTTTACGGAAGAAACACCTCTTGCCCCGAACAGCCCTTATTCTGCGTCAAAAACCGGTGCAGACTTGCTGGTTCGAGCTTATTATGAAACTTATAAAATGCCGGTTCTGACCACCCGCTGCTCAAACAACTACGGGCCTTATCAGTACCCTGAAAAGCTCATCCCGCTCTTTATTTCTAACCTTTTGAACGGAAAACAGGTTCCTGTTTACGGTGATGGCATGAATGTGCGCGACTGGTTGTATGTTTATGACCATTGCGCGGCGATTGATACGGTTCTGCACAAAGGACGCGTCGGCGAGGTCTACAATATTGGCGGAAACAACGAAAAAGCCAACATTGAAATTACAAAACTCTTGATAAAAGAGCTCGGCAAAGACGAAAGCTCAATAAAATACGTCGAAGACCGCCTCGGGCACGACAGAAGATACGCAATTGACAGCTCAAAAATCCAAAAAGAGCTCGGCTGGTCGCCCTCAGTTACTTTTGAAGAGGGCATAAAGCTCACAATTGACTGGTATTTGAAAAATCAGGATTGGATTGAGCATATTGAAGCAAGAAAGGCAGCTGCTGTTTAATGAAAGTTCTTGTTACAGGCGCAAAGGGCATGCTGGGGCAGGATTTGTGCCCTATGCTTGAGGATGATGGCTATGATGTAATCGAAACCGATGCGGATTCGATGGATATTACTGATTCAGGGACGGTTCTGGCTGTTTTTGGTGCGCAAAAGCCCGATTTTGTAATCCATTGCGCGGCTTATACAAATGTTGACAAAGCGGAAGAAGATTTTGAAACTGCGCTTTTGATTAACGAAAAAGGCACGGAAAATGTTGCAAAAGCGGCCGCAAAAGCTGATATTCCGATGGTTTATATCAGCACGGATTATGTTTTTGACGGAACCGCTAAAAATCCCTACAAACCCGATGACAAAACAAATCCAGTGGATAATTACGGCCTATCTAAGCTAAAAGGCGAAGAAGCGGTTAAAAAACATTGCAAAAAATACTACATAACCCGAACAAGCTGGCTTTACGGGCACCATGGAAAGAATTTTGTGGAAACAATGATTGCTTTGTCGAAAAAAATGCCTGAAGTCCGTGTTGTTGACGACCAAATAGGCTGCCCCACGTGGACAGTTGCGCTGGCTGACGCAATTATCGGGCTCATTGATGAAGAAGCGGAATATGGAATTTATCACGTTTGCGGAAGCGGAAAAACAAGCTGGTACGGCTTTACAAAGGAGATTTTTAAGCTTGCGGGAATAAAAACACCGGTTCTCCCCGTAACCACGGCAGAATTTCCCAGACCGGCAAAGCGCCCTGCGTATTCTGTCATGGAAAATGACGGAATCTGCCCTGATTGGAAAGTATCACTAAAACAATATATGGAATTACGCGAAGATGACTAAAAAAACTAAAGGAATTGTCCTTGCCGGCGGCTCGGGCACCCGTCTGTATCCCTCTACAATGACCGTTTCAAAGCAGCTTTTGCCTGTTTATGACAAACCGATGATTTATCACCCTGTTTCGGTGCTTATGCTTGCCGGAATCCGTGATATTCTTATTATTTCGACGCCCGAGGATACCCCGAAGTTTGAAAAACTGCTAGGTGACGGAAAAAATCTCGGCGTAAACTTTGAATACACTGTCCAGCCATCTCCGGACGGGCTTGCGCAGGCTTTTATTATCGGAGAGAAGTTCATTGGGGATGACAATGCCGCACTTGTGCTCGGTGACAATATTTTTTACGGCATGGGATTTTCAAGCATTCTTAAAAACGCTTCTGAGCGCGGCGACGGGGCGACTGTCTTTGCTTATCAGGTAAAAGACCCCGAAAGATTCGGCGTTGTTGATTTTGATGAAAATAAAAAGGCGATTTCAATCGAAGAAAAGCCTAAAAATCCAAAATCGAACTTTGCAGTAACAGGTTTGTATTTTTATGACAACAAAGTCGTTGAATACGCAAAATCCTTGAAACCATCAGCCCGCGGAGAGCTGGAGATTACGGATTTGAACAATGTTTATCTTAAAAATGGCAATCTTAATGTTGAGGTGCTCGGTAGAGGCTTTGCATGGCTCGACACCGGTACTCATGACGCTCTATTGCAGGCAAGTTCTTATGTTCAGACGATTGAGAACAATCAGGGCATAAAAATCGCATGCCTTGAGGAAGTTGCATGGCGCATGGGCTTTATTGACAGAGAAACCATCCGCGAAAATGCCCGAAAATTCAAAAATAGCAATTATTATCAGTATATTTTGAGAATTACGGAATAATTTGCGAAAAAACACGCCGGCAAGCATGAATTTCATTTTTGTTGAGTGAGATGGCATTGTTTTCGGCTTAAAAAAATTGCCTGTTTTTGTTATCATGCCCTTAGAGAGGGATTTATTATGCATGAAATAATCGAAACCGCCGAAGCAAAGGTCGCTGAGCAGTTTAAAAGAGTAGATAAAATAAAAGAATATAATCAGGAAAAAGTCCTAAACGCTTTTCAAAAGTATAAAATCGGGCTGGAGCATTTTGCAACGGTCAGCGGGTACGGGCATGATGATATGGGGCGCGAGGCGCTGGACAACGTCTTTGCGGACGTTTTTAAAACCGAAGCAGCTGTTGTTCGAAACCATTTTGTGTCAGGAACCCATGCGATTGCGTGCGCGCTTTTTGGAAATTTGCGTTATGGCGAAAAGCTTGTGTCAGTAGTGGGAACGCCCTACGATACAATGGAAGAAGTTATCGGTACAAGGGGCGACAGGCGTGCTTCTTTGATGGGACACGGGGTTTTGTACGAAGAAATCCCGCTTAAAAACGAAATGGATGTTGATTTTGAGCTTTTGGAGAGAAAAATCGACAAATCCGTAAACATGGTCACAATTCAGCGCTCGCGCGGGTATTCCTTGCGAAAATCGCTCGATATTGCAACAACAAAAAAGGTTATCGACATCGTAAAATCTAAAAATCCCGACTGTATCTGCTTTATTGACAACTGCTACTGCGAATTTGTCGAAGAAAAAGAACCTTTGGAAATCGGCGCGGATTTGATTGCCGGTTCTTTGATAAAAAACCCCGGTGGAGGGATTGTTGAAGCAGGCGGATATATTGCAGGCAAAAAAGAGTACGTTGAACAGGCTGCAATGCGCCTAACAGCTCCAGGAATCGGCGCTGAGGGCGGTGCTATGCTTAATCAGCTTCGTCTGATTTTTCAGGGTCTGTTTATGGCGCCATCGGTTGTTGCTGATGCGGTGAAAGGGTCGATTCTTGCGTCGCAGGTGTTTGAGGATATTGGTTTTGTATCGACACCAAAGCCAGAGGAGCCCAGATGTGACCTGATTCAAACGATAAAATTCGGTGCGCCCGAACCTTTGATGGCGTTTTGTAAGGCTTTGCAGTATTATTCACCTGTTGAATCCTATTTAACGCCCATTCCGGACGAAGTTCCGGGGTATGAGGACAAATTAATAATGGCCGGGGGCAGTTTTATTGAGGGTTCGACGATTGAGCTTTCGGCTGATGGGCCTATGCGCCCGCCTTATGCGGCTTATATGCAGGGCGGCTTAAATTATGCACATGTGAAGATTGCTCTGAACGGGATTTTGAAAGAATTGGGAATGTAGTAGCTCATTCGGGTTGTGTTCGTTTGCAAAAATTTATGCTAACTTATTATTATGAAAAAAAGAACACTGCTAATTACTGTAATCCTATTTGTTGTTATAGTGCTTGCGAGCTGTATCCGCGCGGATAAGCCCGAAGTAGATAAAACTGCGGTAAAATCCGCCCAAAATCAAGAGGATTCTTTTGTCCCCAAACCTGTTGAACTGAAAACCATTGACGGAATCGATTTTCTGCTTTCCAGAAGCCCATCCGGAAAATACGGCGGAACAATGGTCATCAGCACAATCGGCGAAGGGCCGAAAACCTTTAATTCATGGAACTCAAAGGACGCAACATCAAGCGTCGCAAGTGATATTATGTTCGAAAGCCTTGTTTCGACCGACCCGTACACGGGCGAGGTCATTCCGAGGCTCGCAAAAACAATAAAAACGCTGCCTGACAAAAAAACTTACATAATAACGCTAAGAAAAGGGCTGAAATGGTCGGACGGAAAAGAAATCACCGCAGATGATGTCGAATATACTTGGAACACGCTGGTTTTCGGCGGTTATGGAAACACAAGCACCCGAGATGCAATGTATATTGACGGGGAGCTGCCGAAAGTTACGAAAATCGATAAATATACGGTGAAATTTGTTACCCCGAAGCCGTTTTCACCGTTTTTAAGGCAAATTAGCATGCCGATTGCGCCGAAGCATGTACTAAAACCCGTATCAGACAAAGGAAAGCGCGTTTTTGATTCTTTCTGGGGGCCATCGACCCCACCAGAGGATTTTGTTGTGAGCGGGGCGTTCAAACTCAAGGAATACGTGCCCGCGCAGCGCATTGTATATGAGCGCAATCCGAATTATGCGATGATTGACGAAAAAGGGCAGCGGCTGCCGTATTTGGACAAGTACATTATTCTGATTGTCGGTGATTTGAACAACGAATTGTTGAAATTTAAATCAAATGAGCTTGATGTTGTATCGTTGCGAGGCGCAAATGTTTCTATTTTCAAAGAAAAAGAGAAAAATTCGGATTACAAAATCTACAATCTCGGGCCTGATACGGGTACGATGTATTTCGGGTTCAATCTCAACACCCGCAAGGACGACAAGGGAAAATATTACGTAAATCCCGTAAAACAAAAATGGTTCGGTGATTTGAACTTCAGAAGAGCGGTTGATTATGCGATTGACCGTGAAAATATGGTCTTTAATGTCGCAAACGGCGTTGGAGCACCACTTTTCACGCCGGAGGCGCTTTCTTCAATTTATTTGAATGAAAAAGTCGCCAAAGGTCATCCGCAGGATGTCGAAAAAGCCCGTGAACTCCTCAAAAAATCAGGATTTTACTGGGATAAAAACAATAAGCTTTTTGACAAAGACGGAAACAGAGTGGAATTTGACCTTTACACAAATGCCGGCAACACAGAACGTGAATCTCTGGGGGTTATGGTCAAACAAGACCTTGAAGACCTCGGTATGAGCGTGAATTTTAAGCCTGTTGAGTTTAATACGCTTGTGAACCGTCTGACGAACACGCTTGATTGGGATGTTGTGATTATGGGCTTTACTGGCAACCCGCTTGAGCCCTACAGCGGAAAAAACGTCTGGCAATCCAACGGTTCGCTCCATTTGTTCAACATGAGGCATTCTGAAAGTGATAATAAGAATATTTTTGCCTGGGAGCGCAGACTTGATGAAATTTTTAACAAAGCGGCTGTGGAATTGGATTTTGAAAAGCGCCGTTCGCTTTATGAGGAGTATCAACAGCTGATTTATGACATGAAACCGATGATTTATCTTTATTCGCCCATCAGGATAACTGCAATTCGTAAAAAATTCGGAAACATTCACCCCACAGAACTCGGCGGAGTTACTCACAACCTTGAAGAAATATACATTAAATAATAGGACTTGAAAAACGAATTTCTTTTGTTTAAAATGAATAGGCGATTAAGCCTCATATGGTTTTTCTATATGAAGTTTTAATCGGGACGTAGCAAGGACTCCGTGAGCACGATTAAGTATCGTGCGAGATGGAGGGGGTAGCTGCGCTAGTCCCGAAGATAAGAAGACTTTGAAAATTGAATAAAATGCAAAAAAATCGGGACGTAGCGCAGCTTGGTAGCGCACTACCTTGGGGTGGTAGGGGTCGCAGGTTCAAATCCTGTCGTTCCGATTTTTTTATTATAAACACGCTAGAAGGACAGGATTTGAACTTTAATGCGGACAAGCCGCGGAGGCTGCGTCTCGCCTGTCGTTCCGTCCATTTAAAACAAAGACTATAGCCGAAAAGTGCTATGACCTTTGTTTTTATTAATTAAGTAGAAAAATCGTGATTTCCGTCAATTTGCTACTTCAAAACTGCTACTAACTTTCTGGCATTAAATAATCTCAAAATTTCCTCATCTGAAAACACAGGCACCGCAATAACCGAACCACCCTCGGCTGCTGACGCAGCAATTGCCACAATCGGGGCAGACGGGAGAAAATTTAATTCGTTGTCAAAAGTGAATGTGCAGCCTTTGTAGTCAAGTTTTGCGTTTTTCGCGATAAAAAAACATTTGTTGTAGAATTTTTGGCAGTATTTGCAATTGTCAAACTGCTTTTTCCGAATTAATTCATCCCTCAGTTCGTTGATTCTGGCAGAATCCCATAAATCCAGAAAACTACATTCCTTAATGCTCCCTAAATCAGCATATGGCATTGCAATTTTACCGTCAGCATCAATTGTCGGATTTACCCATAAAGCCGCACAGGTTAAAAACGGCCGTATGGGTTTGTTTGAGCCTGAATACAGGATTTCTTGCTCCCCTTCTTCAATATATGGCAATAGAAAACATTTTTTGCTCAATTCTGCATCCTCGCGAACTTTTTTGAGTTCTGTTTGCAGCTTTTCATATGGCAAAATGGCGTTTTTGTGCACTATTGTAATGCTTTGCACGTTTTTGCGATTTATTTCTTTTAAAAATTTGTATAAATCCGTTGTCAAATCCGTCGGAATAACTATTTTACAGCACTCTGTGAATGAATTATCCGGCTTATAATCTGGATTTGTTATGAGTAATTCGTTTTTCACGATTTTATGAAAAGCTTTAAAATCGTTGTTCAAAATAGGGTTTTCTATAATCGCTTTATATTCAAAATTCTCATTGTTTAAAGATTCAAAAAATGAACGTAAGGCTTTATCGGGTATATTTTCCCCTAAGTTTACGGTAATCAAGGGTTTTGGTGTGATATTTGAAATTTCATCATAAATTCGTCTCAAAACTTCTTCTGACGGGTTTTTTGTGGTGAAATCAAGCTCAAATTCCATAACAAAAGGCAATTCTATCATAAATCTTCAAACCTCCACATTGTCAGAAATTTCTGTGAGCTTTCGTCTTCGGATATCTCGTAAATTGGCGCAGGAAAGCAGAAAGGCGGCTTTGTAAAATCCAGTTTTCTGTACCCGCCCGCATAAACATCAAGGTTTTGGGGGACATTTTTAAAAGTTGTGGTTAAAAAGTATTTTGCATTGCTATTTTTAAAGTTTTCAAGTGCCGAAAAAATACAGGAAAACGGCAGATGAATAAAACAATCCCTGCAAAGCACTGCGTCAAAGTCCGGAAATTCGTAATCCGTTATATCTGCACACTCAAAATTTATGGCGGAAGCTGCATATTTTTCTTTGTTTTTTAGGATTAAATCGCTGACAATATCAACGCCAAGGTACTTTTCAAACTTAAATTTCAATGTGCTCATCCACAGATAATCCCCGCAAGGCGCGTCAATCAAGCTTTTTATGCCGTATTTTTCAACCGGAAGAATCAAATCTCTACCACCTATTTGTTCTACGTATGGGCGTGCATCTTCTACATCGAACATTTTGGGAACGGAAGGGCCGAATATATCGGCATCCAATAATCCGACTTTGTAGCCTTGTTGTGCTAAAGCTACGGCAAGGTTAGCAGCTACGGTCGATTTCCCTACACCTCCTTTACCTGATGATACGGCAATGACGTTCTTGACTTGTGGCAATAGCTTCCCCGGTTCGGGACGTTGGGCTTGTCGGGACTTGATGTTGATGTTTCCTTTTATATCGACATCTTCCCCGACATATGTGAGGATTGCTGTTTCTGCAGCTTTTACAACTGATTTTATGAATGGATCATTCGGTTTTTCGAAAATAAGAGAAAAGCTCACTTTATTTCCGTCGATGCGGATATCGTCTTCTACCATACCGGCAGATACAAGGTCTTTTCCGTTTCCCGGATAGCGCACTTTACTTAGTGCGTCTGTAATAAGTTTAGGATATAATGCCATAATAATTTGTATTTATATTCCGCTTGAATTTGCACTTCGTTTACTGCGATTAAAACTCCGGTAACTATCGAATTCTATTTCGACTTGGGGTTCGATGAGAACGGGTCTCGGTTCGCAGATAAATTGTATATATTTGATTGATAAACCTCTTTCGAGCCATTGTTGTTCGTAGAAGGTTTTTATTTCGAGTATCTCGTCGGTTATACTTGAATTGTAGAGGTCATCGGTCTGTATATTGACCGGATAATGATTTGCCTTGATCATTTCACAAGTATAAGTGTACATGAAATTGCTGTCGCTTTTCAGGTGAATGATTCCGTCGGGTTTAAGTATTTGCCGGTATAGATCCATAAAACGGGTTGAAGTGAGTCTTTTCCGGACTTTTTTCATTTGGGGATCGGGAAATGTAATCCAGATCTCTGAAATTTCGTTTTCTGCGAAAAATTCTGTAATGAGCTCGATATTTGTCCGGAGAAATGCAACGTTTGCGATACCGTTTTCCAAGGCGTCTTTAGCTCCTGTCCACATACGTGCCCCTTTTATATCGACTCCGATAAAATTTTTTTCAGGATACTTTCGGGCTAATCCTACGGCGTATTCTCCTTTTCCGCATCCCAATTCGAGAACGATAGGATTATTATTTTTGAAAAAATCGGAATTCCATTTTCCTTTCATTTCGAATCCTTTTTCTCGTAATGTGGAGAAAGGGAATTGGAATACGTGGGAGAAAGAATTCATATCATCAAATTTTTGTAGTTTGTTTTTGCCCATAAACCTGTTCTTGATAAATATTAAAAACTTAGCGAAGATACAGATTTTTTGATAAATTATTAGAACGTTGAGTCTTGAAGTATGAATGAATAATCGTAATATACGATATCTACTGAAAAGAGATTGAGGAGGCATCAACTTAATTTCAGTAGATATCGAGATATCTTTATTTTGCAGAGATTATGAATTTGTATTGATATTTACCCGGTTTTATCTGATATTTTTGCAGTACGGGCAGTCCCCACGAGCAATCTCCGCCTACACCCATTTGGTTGCAATCGATATCGACGATGATATTGTTATGCATTTTCAGTTCAAAATCATGAGTGGTTTGTTCAAGAGTGCTTATGGTATATGGCCATGCACTTGCACAGAACGGCTCTCCTACTGCTGAGAATTGTAGTTGATGAGTTCCTTGACTGAATCGTAACCAACGTATGCCTCCTCTGTTCGAATTTTCTTGGGGGCGTACGTACGGAGTGATCCATTGGTTCAAAGTCGTTTGGTATATACCTATTGCAGCTCCGGATTCTCGGTCTATGTAATTTTCGTGCGGTCCTCGTCCATACCAATCTATATTCTGGAGTTCTTTTTCTATTTCGAATTGTAATCCGATACGGGGAATGTTAGGGAGGTTTAAGGGTATAGAAATATTGTACTCTATTTCAATAGTACCGTTAGCGAAAACCGTATGTTCTATGATAGCGGTTGCTTTAGAATCGGTGAATGCATATTCTCCTTTGATGACGGTTTTATCTTTATCTGATGATGTGATATGAAATTGCTGTACTGTGTAGTGCAAACCTGCGTCTTGCCAGATTTTCATTTTTTCTCCTACTTTCCAACCTCTGTCATTATCGGTCAATGCTCTGCGGAAGTTGAATCGTACGGGAGCTTTGATAAGTTCTTTGTTATTGATCGAATAAGAGGATAACATTCCGTTTTTACGATTGAATTTTACTTCGAAAAAGTCTCCTTTGATCGCATATAGAGTGTCGGACTCGTATAATATTGCCGGATTTGAGGCTTTTGGCATAGCTAATGTGATACTGGGCTTTATATCGTTTAGCTTGAATTGTTCCCATGCTACCGTAAAGCCTTCTTTTGCCCAGATTTCTGGCTCTCTTAGTTGTATGGATATTTTTAGAAAGCTTTCTTTTTTAAGGTCATATCGTATGTGGTCGGGTAATGTTATTTTTCGAGAGGAGCATGGGGAGACGGAGATTTCCGGCAATATGCCTTCTGATGTTATTTTCCCGTTTTCTTGTATCTGGTATTTGAAGTCGTATTTATTGAGATCAGTTGTTAACAATCGATTTGTCACATCGATCGTGAGCGGTTGGCTATCTATCAATCTAAATGCGACAGGCTGATAAACTTTCTGCATTTCATAGTAGTGGGGGTGCGGAATGCGATCGGCACTTATCAATCCATCGATACAGCCGTTTTTGTCATTCGGAAAATCTCCGAAATCTCCTCCATATAAATATCCGGCTGAGGGATTGCTCGGGTCTTTCCATAGTGCTTGATCTACCCAATCCCAAATAAATCCGCCGATGAGCATATCGTGCTTGTAGATCAGTTCCCAATAGTCGATTAAATCTCCGAGACTATTTCCTTGGGCATGAGCATATTCACTTAGCAGGAACGGTTTTCCCGACGGATATTTTCCGTGTTGTTCTATGCTGGTCGATTCTCCTCGTTCTCCTTTTCTTACGGCTTTTCCTTTCAGATGTTGCCGTAGCCAGTCTGCTGTGGGATAGGTTTGGCTGTCTATGTCTGCTACTCTGTTCATATCGGCATATTGGATTAATCGGAGTTCAGGATCATATCGGTGAGTTATTTTCCGCATTTCTACAAAGGCATTTCCATATCCGGCTTCGTTTCCCAAAGACCACATTGTAACGCAAGGATATTGTCGGTCACGTATGACCATTCGTCGCATTCTGTCGATACAAGCTTTGCTCCATTCGGGAAGGTCGGCAGGAAGAACTTTTCTCAGGTAGCTTAATCCGTGGGATTCGATATTCGGTTCGTCCATTATCATAATTCCGTATTGATTGCACAGTTCATACCATCTGGGGTCATTCGGGTAATGGGCATTACGTATGAAGTTGACATTTCCTTGTTTCATGAGCTCTTTGATCATTTCTTCTTTTGAAATTACCCACCCTTGATCTGGTGAAAATTCATGTCGGTTTACTCCTCTGATTTTAAATTTTTTTCCGTTCAAGAGTATTTTATTCCCGTCTACTTCTATTTTACGAAAAGCAACGGGAAGTTTATAGGCCTCGATTGTTTTTCCTTTTTTGCTCAACTCAACGAGAACTTTATATTGTATAGGAGATTCATCGTACCATAGTTGTACGGTGTCTAATTCTATGGCAGGCAATTTGCTCTCTTTCCCGAATCCGGGAGCGAAATCTTTGATCTTAAAATTTTTATTGACCAGTTTCTTTCCTAATGGAGAAAATACCGATATATTTATTTTGTAGTCACTGTCTCTTTTTTCGGTAAAATTGGCAGGAGTGTAATGTAGGTTTATTTTGCCTTTGTGTGAAGATAAATCTAATTCGGGTTGGGCGTATATATCCCATAAAGATATTTTGGGCACGGCACGAATGAACACATCTCTGAAAATGCCGCTTAATCTCCAGAAGTCTTGGTCTTCGAGATATGAACCGTCACAATATTTATAGACTTCGATGGCTAAAAGGTTTTCTCCTTTTTTGAGGTATTTATTGATTGAGAATTCTGCCGGAAGCCGAGGATCTTGGGTGTAACCGACTTTTTCTCCGTTGATCCATATAAATGCTGCAGGTCCTGCTCCGGCTAAATGAAGGATAATCTCTTTATCGTTTCCCCACTCCTCTGGTAGCAGAAATGTCCGGCAGAATGATCCTACAGGGTTTCGCTGTTTAAAAGTATTTGTGATTAGGCTCATCCATAATAAAAGGCGGATTTACTTTGAATGGATAAGTAGAGTTGACATATAAAGGTGTTCCGTAGCCTTGCCGTTCTATTATAGAGGGGACTTCGATTTTTTTCCAGTCATTGCGGTTGAACTCTGGTTTATAAAAGTTTACGGGTCTTGATTGAGGATCGGGAGACCAGAAAAAATCCCATTTGCCATTT
>URHD01000055.1 GCA_900547585.1 uncultured bacterium
AATACTTTCTTTGTAATTAATTTTTTCCAAATCCAACAACTCAGTGCGAACTAGTCGTGAAGAAATATGTGGAATGTAACCGCAATTTGTAATAGGGTAAATATCCTCAAGCTTTATAATCTTTTTACCTTTTATCATTGGCTGCTGCATCCATATAGCACCATCACAATATTCTCTGCAAGATTCATCAAGTGTATATAATACTGTATCATGTGCGCAAAAGCTACATTCAGGGTGCTTTTCTAATGCGCCAATTTGCAATTCAAGCTTGTTTTCGTCACACCAGTAATCATCACATTCAAGAAGCGCACAATACTTGGTTTTTACTGACTTATATGCGTTCCATATGTTAGTTTGTGCTCCAAGATTATGCTCAGCTATGTAAGGAATAATTTTATCCGGATATTTTTTTGCATATTCTGTTACAATGTCTGTCGTTCCATCAGATGAAGCATCGTCAAAGATATGAATGACAAACGGATACTTTGTTTTTTGTTCCAGTACTGATTCAATAGCTTTTTTTATATAAGGTTCGTGGTTATATGTAATAAGAAGCACTGTGCAAATCGGTTTCATTTAAAATGTTCCTCTATTTTCGAGAATCTCATCTATGTGTTTGTTATTAACGATGTCATTAACTATAGCTTTTTCATTGTAAAAAACATCCAGTACTCGTTTTATGACTTCTTGCTCGTGTTTTTTATAAATGACTACCATTGCGCATTCATCAATAAATATCAAATCTCCAGGATTAATTATTTTTCCGTCGATTTTTATAGGTTTATTGATATAATCAACTGTCGCTCTTCTTCTTACATCTGCAGCGTTATAGCTTCTGGCAAATACAGGGAAATTTAGAAGCTGGGTTTGCCTAACATCTCTGGTAGCTCCGTCTATTACAGCGCCGGATGCTCCGTTTTTGATTGCCAGCCTTGCATTCAAATCGCCAAAGTAGGCATATTCCTTGATTTCATTTTCTACGATTATTATGTCGTTTTGTGTTATGCCTTCATATGACTCAATTGCCTTGTAGATTCCTTTGAAATCTTCATTTTTTTTCAATGCCCTAAGTTTGAGCGTGTTTGCCCTGCCGAGAAGCTTTGTACCGGGCATATTTGTTTTCCACTCGTTGATGACAACACCGCATTCTTCATTTTTTTCGATTTTCATATCGTCCAAAAGGTCAGAAAGAGCTGGAGAAGATATGAAATGTTTGATAAGGCGTAATTTTTCGTTTTCAACCTGCCTCAAGCCTCTTGCATAGTTTCTTGCAAATTCCAAATCCTCAGGAGTATTTACATCAATAAGCTCTTCAAGCTCGCCATAGAATAAGTAAGGGTTGTCTCCAAAACGTCTGTTGTGTTTTTGAGCGGTCTCTTTTTTTACTATATATAACCCCATTGACTCAATTATTGTTTCCGGTAAGTCTTTACTGTTCGGGATGTGACTTATATCATAAGTGGGTTTGCCATCTTTCCAAAAATAAAATTTGTCTTTTTTCATCAAAATTGCAGAGTCATATGTGCTATTGGGGTCCTTTAGCATTAAAATTGCAGAGTCAATTGTGTCTGGATGAATAAAAGGCGAGGTGCATAACATTTGTACGTAAATATCTGCATCAGGATAAGAATTGACCTCATTCATGAACATTTTGTGCCCGTCTGTTTTATTATTAGCGAGAGAAGCATCTCTTTTCATAAATGTGATGGGCAGATAATCCACAGCCTTGTACATTTCCTCGGATTCGGTGTCAAGAAAAACCTGGTCGATTTCTTTGCAGTTCAACAAGGTTTTCAGAGCTTTGGCATAAAGCCTTTCTCCGTCTAGATATCTCATATTTTTGTTTTCGACCCGTTCACTGCTGCCTTTGGCAGGTACAAATGCATATACTTTCATTTCAACCTCTTGATAATTGTTCTGCGCGTTTTACTGTTTTGTTATTTATATTACTGTTTCCATAGCAGAATTTACAAGCCTCACGGTAAGTTTTGTCTGTTAAAACTGCGTTTATTAATCCTTTGTAAATCCATCTTTGAAAAGCATTGGGATTTTCAGAAAGCTTGGAGATTTTCAAATACTCATTTGGAGGATATCCATGCTTAAAGACTTTGGGGGAATTATGCATTCTGGGACAAATCGAAAGCTCTCCGTCAGCAAGTGTAATACATGTTCTGTCGTGACAAGCATAAAAGTTTCGAAAAATAGCTTTTTTATCTTTTATTTCGCATTGAGACGGATTTCCCATATAAAACCAGACATAATCTTCATTTAAATGAAAATGGTTTATGTTGCGTTCTACGAATATTTTTGCTAGTTTGTGCTGTCTATCTCTAGCACATTCGTAGTCAGAAATTGATACACATATGCTGTCTCTGTTTTCACTAAGGAATTTTAAGGTAGCTTCATCAGGTATTATTGTCCCATTGGAAACAATTTTATTTAATTCTTTGTGTTCCTGACCGCATATGAATTTAATTAGTTTTAAAATATTTTTGTTTGTAAATGGTTCACCACCGATGATATGAAAGCTGTCGATTTCACATAGTTTTGTAATCATTTGTGTGTTTTTTATAACTTCATCTATGTCATAGATTTTTTTTGGTATATATGGAAAAAGCTGGGAACATTCCTTACATCTCAATGTACAAGTTTCGCCCACCCAAATTTGAAGTTTACCAATATTAGGCTTTTTCCCTCTGAATTTTATCAAACCTGAAATAAATTCTTTTATAAAAATATAATTTTTCATTTTTCATCCTTTAGTTGATATAAATCAGTAAACAACCCTTTTAACCCTACTGGATTTACTGATATAATCTCAGTTTCCGGATAATACATCTGTGCAAAGCTTTTTAGCTCTTTCCACCATCTATACATCCAATCTGGGTCAAGCGGGAACAATGGAGGGCCGTTGAAATAGCCTTGTGTTGAACAGTCGCAGCCTACAATGTAAATTTTTGACGGATTTGTATACAAAATAAACTGCATTGCCGGGAATACTACAGAACCGTGACAAATTAATGGCTCTGACGATATATCATAAGTAAAATTTATTGCGGGATTGCTTGCATTTGGCGCCCAGGAAGAGCGTGCATAATATCTTTCAGCTTTGTGCTTTATAGCATAAGACTCCGGAATAACCCAGTTTTCAACAAGTTCAGGCTGTAACAAGCCGTAAAATCTCTTAATTTCTTTATTTTTATAGTTGATAGAGTCTTCTATATAGTTTTTTACCGCAAGATAATCCTGCATAAATAGAAAATCAAACGTAATTTTATCAAACATATAAGCTCTGTTTACACCTACATGAATTGCCTTTTCGATAGGAATGTATTCATTCAATGTAGGACCTGTTGCGACTAGTACGACTTCTTTTCCGGCATGACAGTTCTTGTATTTTCCGAATGTTTTGTTGTGGAGCGCTCGGGCTGTATTCAGAGCTTTGATTTCATTTATAATGTCACTTTTAACTGCAAATATAACGTTTCTGTTTTCGTCCACCTTGTTGCTCAGTGTATGGACATTGAATTTGCTTTTTTTTAGTCTGAATTTGAATTTTATACCACATAAACAGAGCACCAAATGATTTTTATCTTCATGCAATGATAGTATGTTCCTTAAAAAACTTATAACTTTCATCTTTACCACTTCCAATCTGCTAATACCTCAATTCCGTCAACATCAAAAACCGGAATTTTAAAAATTTCATGGACTTTTTTTCGTTCTTTAAATGAGTTGTCAATAAAAATTGCATTTTCTGGTTTGATTCGGGTTGATTTTTCTTCATGCGATTGTAGGATGATAATTTCATCAAACAACTCTTTGCATATCGAAAAATTTGACAAAGTTTTGTCCAGGTCGTACTCGTGTTTTGTGAGCAAAACTATTTTTTTATTCTTATTTTTACATTGATATAAGAATGCAATTGCTGGTAAGTGGACCTTATTGTCGATAATTAATGTATCATCAAAGTCAAAATAAACTTTTGAATATTCATAGTCCATTTTATATCTGGATATCAAAGTTCGATCCATTTTTAGATTATAAGGGTTTTTAAAAACTTCTATTTCCTGTCCCATTGCTGTATAAATACTCAGTAGCGGCAAATTTACGCCCATTGCGCGGGATAGGCACATTGAGCCTGCACATCTTACAGATATTTCAAGAAGTTTAAATTTTCCCTTGCTGTCTTTCTTAATCTGGAAAAACCATAATCCACAAAATTTGAGTTTATCGTTGATTTTATCAGCAATATTTTTGATTTCCTGTGTAAGTGCTCCATTTTGCCCAGCTACACATACTCCCGCCAGAAGCCTTTTTCTTGAACGTGGCAGGACTGCTTTTAGCACTCCATTTTTATCAGTAATACAATCAACTGTATATTCTTCACCTGGCAGGTATTCGGAAATTACGTACTCATTGGTGTTCATGTTAGTTGGAATGTCAGATTCTGTTTTAAGGAGCTTCACTCCGACAGATCCCTGGCCTTTTCTGGGTTTGATAAATACAGGCAGCTCTTCCACTGTTGAGTATATTTTTGGGCAGAAATCTTCGTTTTTGAAAATTTCAAAGGTTGCCTTTTTATCCCTGCATATTTCAGCGGTCTTTTTGTCTGAACAAACAACAACAGAATTGAGTTTTTCGGAATTTTGTGCAAAAAATTCTGCAACTGTGTCATGCGTAGGAAAAATTACGTCTATTTTATTTTCATTAAGGATTTTATTGAACTTATCAAAGAAATCAGGCTCGCTAATTAAAGGGGCATTTGCAATGTAGTTTTTAAAAATATAACTTCCATGCCGTTCTACAGAAGATGCACCGAAAAGCTCAATATTGACACATGTAGAAAGTGCGTCATGCAACTCAACAGAATTGATTTCACCGGCAGGAAATACCAGAACTCTGATTTTACTCATAAACAGCCTCCAATACCCTGTACATATCGCTTTCACCGTATCGTTGATCCAGCGGGAGAGGAATGAGGTATTTTTGAAAATATCCTTCGGTATATTCATCAGGAAGCGGATTCCAATATGTTGCACAGTAGATTTTTTTACTTATGAGTTTTTGCTTGAGCCCATTCTCCTCTATAAGATATGGATATGACATAGGGACATCGTCAGTGTCTAATTCAAATTTCAGTTCGTTGCTATTTTTCAAAGATTCATGTAAAATCCTAAAATTTTCAAGCCGGATTGTTTTTGCTCGTTGTGTATCAATCTGATTGAAGATTTTATATGTCAAATTTGACAGATATTTAATCGGCTCACTATTAAGGAGTTCTTCATCTTTGCAAAAATCCTGATATCCTGAACTTGCGTCAATATCCAATCTTTTTAATAGATGTGTAAACCTTGGATAAGAAACATCTGTTTCAAATTCCGTATCCAATTTTTTATCGCAATATAACAATGAACCGTCTGGAACTCCAAAAAACTTCCGAATGGAATTGAATGAAGCAATTCCGTATTTTTGCATATAAAATGCCTGGGCGTTATCAATGATTAGGTTTCTGTATTTTTTAGCAAGTAGTTTTACGTTTTTGGCACAAATTCCAAAATAGTTTGTATAGAGAACAAAAGCGTCTTCTGCAAACTCCTCCTGTGGTAAAAAGTCTTTGTTAATGTGATAAAAATTAATTTTGCAATTTTCTTTTTGGATTGCCTGCCAAACTACAGGACAAGTGTAATATGGCACGAAGATTTCTTTAATTTTGTATGCCTTGATAACATATCTTAGACTATTTCTTGCCGTGTTTAGTGATATGCAGTTTGGTTTTATGTTTAAAGCGCACTCGCCCAGCTCAAGACCAGGGTAACCGCCAAGTTCTTTAGAGCAATTCAAAGTCATCGAGCATCTCCGATATTTTTTCTGGTGAATTAAACATCATTACATCTATGATAGATAGACCTGTTATGATATTTTCCGGACCTCTTCTTTGAGGATAGGGGTTTATGTTGACTTTTTGGAAAAATAGTTTAATTCCTGCTTGTTCATATTTGCTTCTGTCGAAAAATTCCAAACCACCCGGGGGATTCCAGTATTCATCAGCACCCGGATACGCTTTACAGATATTCAATGCCCACTCATCGGGAGCGTTAACTTCATCTATTTTTAGATTCATCTGCGAGAATATTGCATAGTCGAAGTTAATCCCTAGATATCTGCATACACAAGCCATTGTGTGCGCATTTAATTCGACAATGCTGTCTGTAATAATGTCAAAACCATCTTCAATCACCGCAATGGTTTGTTTATAAAATGGTGATTTTTTCTTGTAATGCAGTAACTGGCATAAAATTTTTGATTTCCAGTCATTTTCATTATTTATCCTAATATCTTTTATTTTTGTGTCCAGTGAGTGCTTTTCAAGAGGGACATTGATATATTGCCAGTCATTTTCAGGTTTTAGCACTCGATTTCTTTCAATCCAGCCATGTCTTATAAACTGAACAGGATCAAAAAGTATGAATTTATCTGTATGTTTTATTAAACTAAAATAGCCCAAATACGGGAAAAAATAAGGCTGCATAATTCCAAGCTTCATTATGTGCAAATCCCTCCCTCTATCGCGGGAAGAAAACTATATTTCCCCTGGTAAAACAGTTTTAAATTATTTTTGAAACAATCAATGTTGTATATGCTGTCATGTTTTTCTTTTAAGGTATTTGATGATTTTATGTATTCTTCCTTATTCTGCAGTAGTAAAATCATATCATTTGTAATTTTTTTATGCATTTCGTCAAAGGAATCATATGTCAAAGGCAGCTCTTTCCAGCTTTTGTCCGGAAAAAATTTGTCGTTGTAAACCGCAAAACCAATGCTTCCCACCAGCGCAGGTATAATAAAATACCCGTCAAACCCTTCCCCAAAGGTTATAGAAAAATAGGAACGTGCAACCAAATCCATATAATCCTGAAATTTCATGTCGTTTACTGTGACGATTTTATAATCAGGTAGCTCTTTTTCTATTTTTTTCTGTATTTTTGACTTTTCAGGACAACAATCCGGAGAAAATACTATAATTTTTTCTTTAGATTCAAAGGGCAAACTTTTATATGTTGAAGTTTCAATGCAAACTGACAAAAAATGAGTAGGTATTCCCCATTTGTTGCATATTTCTTGTGTTGAACATTTGTCATGCCCTATAGTTTGCGTGATATTAGCTGTTAATTTTTTGAGATTTTGTATTTTTGACGGTTTAGGCATCAAATTAATATTTTGATTTAGTATATTGATTTGCAAATCCTTGATGGATTTTAGAAACTTTTTTTCTTTCATAGATAAAGATTTGTAGAACTTATCAGCCAAAAACTCCGGCAGATGAATAGTAATCTTTTCAGCTGAAGCATTATCTGTTATTTGTGACCATCTGTATATCTTTTCTTCATTATTAAAATAGTTATTATGACTATATGTTCTATTTCCTGGCGGAGTCGAAATCAAGCACATTGCATCAGGGCGAATTTCTCTTGAATACTTACAAATTGAATATATAGACAGAATTCCTCCAGTTATCATTTCAATTTTTGGTACAAAAAATATTATTAGTTCTTTTGCCTTTTTTAACTCCGAGAGGTCATAATTATTCTGTTGTGTTATTGCTTTTAAAGTGTTTTCTTTGTTTTTGTAAGAAATTTTAATGCCTAAAACCTGCCAAACTATGTTAATATCATCTTTTTTATAAGAAAATATTTTATCAAAGAAATTTGTCATACTTTGCAAACTCCCTTGATAATATTACAAATTTTCTCTATTGTTGCGTGCTCTAAGCCGACAAACAAAGGAAGGCACGCAATTCTGCTGGTTATATCTTCCGAAATTGGGCAATCGAGCGTATCTTTCAGATATGGAAGTTTGTTAAGGCTTGGATAAAAATATCTTCTGGGATTGATTCCATCTTTGCTCAATGCATTGAAGACTTCTTGTAGCTCAATTTCTGATTCAAAGAGAACCGGATAATATGCAAAATTGTACATTAAATCTTTTTGTTGAGCGGGCCTTTTGATGCAATTATCCAGGTATATATCATACAATTCGCTAATTTTTCTTCTTTCTGAAATGATATCAGACATATACGGCAAATTAGAAAGTCCCATTGCCGCATTCATCTCTGTTTGTTTCGCATTTATGCCCAAGCAGTAGTGATTGTCACCATTATGTCCGAAACGTTTTATCAAATCCAGTTTTTTTGAAACGATATCATCCTTAACAATGCAAGCACCGCCTTCTATCGTATGGAAAAGCTTGGTTGCGTGGAAACTGCAGGTCGAAATATCACCATAATCGAGCAGGGATTTGCCTTTGTATTTTGATGCAAATGCATGAGCGGCATCGTAAATTACAAAAATATTGTGTTTTTTCGCAATTTTTTCAATTTTTTCGACGTCACAGGCATATCCGAAAACATGAACAGCTAAAATTGCCTTTGTTTGGGGCGTTATAGCCGCTTCAATTTTATCTGCGTCAATTGTAAAGTTCTCCGGCTCAATATCGACAAAAACCGGCTTGCAGCGTTCCCAGAGAATTGAGCTGGTCGTTGCAACATATGAAAAAGGAGTTGTAATAATTTCGCCTTCGGTTATTTCCAGCGCTTTTAGTGCTATTTGAATAGCAATTGTGCCATTTGTGACATAATGAAAATTTTTAACGCCGAGATAATTGGAAAGTCTTGATTCCAGCTCACGTAATAGCGGGCCCTGGTTAGTTAACTGCCCGTTTTCAAAAATTTTTGCTATCCACTTGTTATATTCTTCTAATGGCGGCAAAAAGGATTTTGTCACGTATATCTTATCACACTGTTGCATGTCAATTCTTTCCTAAGGAAAGTCGGTCTCCAACTCCCGCTTTACTCTCAATACAACAAATTCTACGAAATGTTGTAAACTACTTGCTGTGAAAAATTCTAGCACAAACAAATTTTTTTTAGTATCAATGTATATAAATATGAAGTATGAAAAGAAAAGTTCTTATTTCCAACTAACTGCAGTGATATTAGCTGTTTTCAGGCTGTCATTTAATGAGGTATCTGCCACCGCTAAAAATTCTTTGTATCTGGAGTTTTCCTCGCTGGAGATTGAGGGGTGAAGAAGAAGTTCAGTGAGGGATTTTACGTTTTTCAGTGCAAATTCAACAGTTTTTTTGTCCATATAGCCTGTATAATTCACGCCGATAAGGTTTTCATTTGTCAAAAGCCCGAATTCCTTTGCACAGCGCCTGTTTATAAGCGTAAAACTGTTTAACAATGCTACTTTTATCAGGTTTATCGGGTATTTCGATGAAATATATTTTGAAATATCAGGCACAAAATAAGGTAATTCAAACTGCGTTCTTATATTTTTAATTCCGTATTCTTTTGCCAGCTTGCAGGTAAGTCTGAAAATCGCAGGGATTGCATGGACATGAACATGGGAATCTATATGAGAAACCTTTGTTTTTTCAAGGATTTTTTCAATCTGCAAGCGAAAATCCTGTTCAACTTCTTCTAAAAACTTCTCATTAAATGATTTCAAAAGTATTTGCACAAAACCGTTTTTATACTGCCCGTTTCGGTCGTACAAAAGCGAATTATGTTTCAAATTCTCTTTTAAAGTCGAAAATTCAATTATATTCAGGTGAACTCCGATACTTATCCCCTCCAGTTTGTCTAAAATCGACACTGCGTCCTCAAAAGCTGGGGCATTTGCCATTAAGCTTGCCGAGGTCAGCACACCGTCTTTTGCAGCTTTCAAAATGGCGAGATTTGCTGATTTAGAGATACCAAAATCATCTGCATTTATAATAAGTTGTTTTTTCGTGGTCATTAATATAAAATTCCTATGAGGAAATAATATCACAAAGGATTTATATATGGGTAAAAGCAAACTTGGCGTTGTTGTTCCTTGTTTTAACGAGGAAGAATCATTGAAAATTAATATAGAACAGCTAAGGCAAAGGCTTTTTCTTCTGATGGAGAAAGATTTGATTAGAGAGGACAGTTTTATATGTTTTATTGACGACGGGAGCAATGATAAAACCTGGCAGCTTATTGTAAATGCTTATCAGAGCGATAGCAAGCACATAAAAGCTTTGAAATTTACTAAAAACTACGGAAATCAAAAGGCTTTGATTGCCGGACTTGAGTACGCGCAAAAACTTGATGTTGATTGTGCGGTTACTATTGATGCTGATTTGCAGCAAGACGAATCCAAAATCGAGGAATTTCTGACAAAATTTAACAACGGTGCAGAAATTGTTTATGGCGTCAGAAAGGACAGAAAAACAGATAATTTCTGGAAAAAGTTCACATCTAATGCTTTTTACAAATTTATGAACATGATGGGCGCCAATATCATGCCCAATCATTCCGAATATCGCCTCATGAGCCGCAAAGCGCTAGATATACTTGCTCAGTATCCCGAACGCAACCTGTTTTTGAGAGGGATTTTCTTTGACACTGGTTTGAAAAGCGAAATCGTTGAGTTTGATGTAAAAAAACGTAAGTTTGGAAAATCAAAATTTAGTTATGGTTCGCTTTTCAGGCTTGCTGCGGCCGGAATTACTTCTTTCAGCGTCAGACCTTTGCGGATTATTTTCTATATTGGCATAATAATCTCTCTAATTAGTATTTGTTGGGGGTGCTGGACTGCTTTCAGGCTCATTATTGATATGCCGGCAAAAATTGGAGATATTGATTACTACGAAATTTTTGAAATGTTTATGTCAGGGCTCCAGATGCTCTGTATAGGCATAATCGGCGAATATGTCGGGCAAATCCTGCAAGAGGTCAAAGGCCGTCCCAGAGCAATAATCGAAAAAGAGCTTAATTAGGCTCTTTTTCTTTTATAAGCGTGTATTTTCTGCCCTTTTTTATCTCTGTAAAATCGGCAAAAGCTTTTTCATTGTTTTTTATGTCTTTATTTTTTACAAGTATCAGAGCCTCCGGGGCAAATTCGAGTTCTGAGAGCCTATTAAAATCAACATCTTGCAGATAAGCCACTTTTGCGCCATAACCGTAGTAGTTGAGAGAAAAACGGCGTCCTGTATTGATTGCGTAAATCGTTGTGTTGTTTTCTTTTGCCAGCTTTGCATATTCCATTAAATCATTCTGTCCGAACGCGTAATCTAATCTGTAAAATTGGGGCGTTCCCCATGCCGAAAGAACCAGGATAAACAGGATATAACATCCGAACAGCCCTTTTTTGTTTTTTCGTACGAGAAAAATCACAGCCGGAACCTGCGTAAGCAAAATTGACGCAACACAGAACCATTGTATGGATTTTATGTCCGCATAAATCGCCTGCGGCAGAAAAAATTGCATAAATATTGCGCTGACGCCGCATAAAATACAGGTTCCGCTGAAAATATAAGAAGAAATCGCAATTTCTTTCGAAAAACAGCCTTCTGTAATGTATTTTGTCCAAATATAACCGATAATACAAGCCATAAAAGGGTAAATCGGCAGAATATAAGTTATTAGCTTTGTGCTCGAAGAAGAGAAAAAGAACAGCGTGAACAGGGCTGCTATGATATTTGTCCCGAGAAAGAGTTTTGCGTTTTCTGAGGAGGGTTTTAGGTTTGGTGATTTGAGTTTTTTTAGCTTTGCTCCCGCAGCAGCAAACACAGAAAGAGCCCAGGGAACTATTCCCCAGGTTACAGTGATTAAAAAATAGTACCAGGGCTGTTTTCGACCCAGTTCCTCAGAATTTAAAAAACGCTGTAAATGATGTTTTACAATATACTCGTGATAAAAAGTCGGGTGCGTTTTTAGCATAATTATGTGCCAGGGCAGCGTAATCAGCATAAAAAGAGCCATTCCGGGCAAAATATTAAGCGGTTTGAAGATTTCTTTAAAAGTTCGGGTGTAAATCGAAACAAAAAACGCTATTCCGAACGGAATTGCTGCTCCGGGAATGCCCTTTGCCATAACTGCAAGTGCAGAAAATATGTAAAAAAGCCACCAGAAGTATTTTTTATTCTTTTCTTGTACAAAGAGCGTCATGAAGTAAGAAAACACTGAAAAAGCGGCAAAAGTACACAGAAAAATGTCCAAAATAGCGTATTTTGCCAGAATTGTATATTCTAGGCACGTCGCAAGCACCAGTGAGGACACAATACCGTATTTTTCAGAAACAATTTTCCTTCCGCAGAAATAAACAAGAAAAGAGGTCGCCACGCCGCACAAAACTGCCGGAAATCTTGCACTAAACTCGTTTACAGCTCCAAAAAGTTTGAATGAAAGGCATTCAATCCAGAAATACAAAGGCGGTTTTTCAAAGAAATATTCTCCGTTCAGATAAAGCGTCATAAAATCGCCGCTTTTGAGCATATCTTTGGACATCAGCACGTATCGTGTTTCGTCAATATCCATTAGCGGGTAGGATCCGATATTGTGGAAGAAAATCAGGTAAAACACGGCAAATAAGCCGATTATAGTGAATAAATTTTTGTGCTTTTCTAAAAATCCGGTCATGTTTTCAACTCTTCGCGCTAAAATTCAGATTAAGTTATTTATAAAAATATGCCGCGTCTCGGAATCGAACCAAGGACACAGGGATTTTCAGTCCCTTGCTCTACCAACTGAGCTAACGCGGCATATTTTATTCAATTTTTCGGGAGTTGGTAGAGCAAGCTCTACGAAATTTAACTCCGTTCCGTTTCACTCCATTGGGGGAGCTAACGCGGCATATTTTATTCAATTTTTCGGGAGTTCTGAGAGCAAGCTCTACAAAATTTAACTCCGTG
>URHD01000056.1 GCA_900547585.1 uncultured bacterium
GTGAGCCTTGGGCGGTTCGCGTAGGCGAATCGGCTAAGGTGACACTAGATTAGATGGTCGGTTCGAAAATATCCTAAAACCGGCTTTAAGTTGAAACAATCGTCTAATATTATATCTAAGGAACCCGTAAAATTATGAGTAACAAACGAGTAATTGAAATCAGGCAGTCAATTCTGAAATTAAATACGGAATTGCTGACCCTCCAGCCAAAACTTGAAGTTTCAGAGGCTGTGAATGTTAAATACAACAAGCTCCTCATCAAAAAAGCCGCTCTGCGTCAGGAGCTCGAGGAATTAAACAGACCAATTTTAAAATCTATAATAAATATCTTTAAAAACAAAAAAGAAAAGAAAATCAGCGATTATTTCGCTTCATAAAACCGCATTTTTCATACACTTACTCATACAGCAAACAGTTCCCCCTGTTTATAAATTGCATCCTTAACGGGATGCTTTTTATTGTGAAATATTTGCACCAATCAGTGTTTATGTTACAATTTTGTATATAGAAAAGAGAATTAGGGGTGGAGAATTGAGCCAGAAAAACTTTTTTGAAGATGGAAAAATAGTACAGGTAAATATAAGAGAAGAAATGAAGCGTTCTTACATCGACTATGCGATGTCGGTAATCGTAGGACGTGCTCTTCCGGATGTTCGTGATGGTTTGAAGCCGGTTCACAGACGTATTCTTTTCGCGATGAACGAACTCGGGATGGCTCCCGACAAACCGTTCAAAAAAAGCGCCAGAATCGTCGGTGAAGTTCTCGGTAAATACCACCCTCACGGCGATACAGCTGTTTATGAATCTCTGGTCAGAATGGCGCAGGATTTTTCAACAAGATATCAAACAATCGACGGTCACGGAAACTTCGGATCTGTTGACGGCGACTCTGCAGCAGCAATGCGTTATACAGAAGCAAGAATGCATAAAATTACCCAGTCCATGCTGGCTGATATTGACTGTGAAACGGTTGATTTTACACCGAACTTCGACGGTTCGCTCGAAGAACCTTCTGTTCTGCCGGTAAGGCTGCCCATGCTGCTTTTGAACGGCGTTTCCGGGATTGCGGTAGGTATGGCGACGAATATCCCGCCCCACAACCTTTGCGAGGTCGTAGACGGAACGATTGCTCTGATTAACAACCCTGACATTACCGTTGAGGGCTTGATGGAACATATCAAAGGGCCTGATTTCCCGACTGCGGCGACTATTGTAGGGCTTTCTGACATAAAACAAGCTTACATGACCGGTCGCGGCTCCATTAAAATGCGTGCGGTTTCTACGTTTGAAGAAATCGCCGGCGGCGGCGGACGCCAGTCCAGAACGGCTATCGTTATTACCGAAATCCCTTATCAGGTCAACAAAGCGCAGCTTATTGAAAAGATTGCCGAGCTCGTTCGTGACAAGAGAATCGATGGAATTTCCGATATTCGTGACGAATCCGACAGAGAGGGCATGAGAATTGTTGTTGAACTAAAACGCGACGCAAAACCCGAGGTTGTTAAGAACAATCTGTTCAAATTTACGCAACTTCACACCACATTCGGCGTAAATATGCTCGCTCTGGTGGGCAAACAGCCCAGATTGATGAATCTTTACGAGGTTTTGAACGAATTTGTTGAACACAGGGTCGAAATTGTTACAAGAAGAACGATTTTCTTCCTGAAAAAAGCCAAAATTCGCGCTCATATCTTAGCAGGCTTGATGATTGCGCTCGGCAGCCTCGATGAAGTTATTGAACTTATCAAAAAGTCCAAAACAACCGACGAAGCAAGAAACGGCTTGATGTCCAGATTCGGGCTTGATGCCGATCAGGCAAATGCAATCCTCGAAATGCAGTTAAGACGCTTGACCGGATTGGAACAGGATAAAATTAAACAGGAATACGAAGAACTCAAAAAGAAAATCGCCGAATACGAGGCTATTCTTGCTGACAGACAGAAAGTTCTGAATATTATTAAGGAAGAACTCCTTGAAGACAAAGAAAAATATGGCGATGACCGTCGCACACAGATTATTCCGGAAGTCGATGAAATGACTATTGAAGATTTGACGCCAAACCTCCCGATGGCTGTGTTCATTACGCGTCAGGGCTATCTGAAACGTATTTCTCTGGACACTTTTGAGCGCCAGAACCGTGCAACACGCGGAAAAGGCGGCATAAAAACCAAAGAAGACGACGATGTAGAGCAGTTCTTCACCGCAATGATGCATGACAAGGTGCTTTTCTTCTCTTCAAAGGGAACAGTTTACAGCCTGAACGTTTACGACTTCCCCGAGGGCGGAAGACAGGCAAAAGGCTTGCCGATTATCAACGTTCTGCCGCTTGAGCAGGATGAGCAGATTACTGCGGTTGTTCCCGTAAGCGATTTTAAATCGGTTTCCAACCTGATTATGCTTACACAAAAGGGTTATATCAAGAGAATTGCGCTCGATAACTTTGAAAACATCAGAAGAAACGGAATCATCGCAATCGGACTTGAAGAAGGCGATACGCTCTGCTGGGTTAAACAGGCTCAGGACAACGATGAAGTAATCATCGGTACAAGCTGCGGCATGGCAATTAGATTCCCGATTGCGGATTTAAGACCGCTCGGAAGAAGCGCAAGAGGCGTAAATTCAATGAAATTGCGCTCAGCAGACAAAATCATCGGCTGTGACATCGTTCCGAGAAATTACGACGCAGATTTGCTTGTTGTAACATCTGACGGCTTCGGAAAACGCTCAAAACTCTCTGATTTCAGAACCCAGAACAGAGGCGGGCTCGGATTGATTGCGACCAAGTTCAAATCCTCACAATCAAGGCTCGTTGCGCTGACAATTGTTGAAGAAAAAGACGAAATCATGGTCGTAACTCAAAACGGCGTAGTCACAAGAATCAAAGCCGACTGCATATCACGTCAGGGACGTCCGGCAACAGGCGTTAGAATCCAGAATCTGGGCGACGGGGATATGGTTTGCACGGTAAACAAAATTGTTGACCCCGATTCTGATGATGATAAGATAGAATGTAACCTGCCGCAGGAGGCTGAGGCTGAAAACACAACCGTTCAGCAGAGCATACTCGGAGGACTTGCAGAAACGGCTGAAAAACCTGAAAATACAGACGAAACTAAGGAATAATAAAGAGGTAAAACATGAAAAGAATTGATTTATTCAAAAAACATTTAGAAGAAAAAAGAGCGGTAAAAATCATCGCAGGTATTGATAATTTTGACGCTGAAAACGTTAAAAACGTTGTTCTCGCCGCTGACAAAGCCGGCGCAAGCGCAGTTGACGTATCAGCAAGCGAAGAAATCATCAACATTGCCAGAGAAAACACATCTTTGCCTGTTTTTGTATCTTCAATCGTTCCCGAAGACCTTGCAATGGCTGTTAAAGCCGGCGCTGACGCTATCGAAATCGGAAACTTTGACGCACTTTACAAAAAAGGCATGAGAATGTCCGCGCTTGAGATTCTTGATATTGTTACAGAAACAATGAAGCTCATCGGCAAATCAAAAGTTTTCACCTGCGTAACAGTTCCCGGCCACATTGAAATCGGCGAACAGATTGCGCTTGCAAAATCGCTTGAAGAAATGAATATCGACCTTATCCAGACAGAAGGTGCTGCAACTGTCGAAGCCCAATCAAATGGCGCAAGAGGACTTCTCGAAACTGCTCAGGTTTCTATTGCTAACACAATTGAGCTCGCAAGAAACGTTGAAATCCCCGTTATGACTGCTTCAGGACTTACTCCGACCACTGTAGCACTCGCTTTTGCTGCCGGTGCATCCGCTGTTGGCGTTGGTTCTTGTGTAAACAAGCTCAATTCGCTTCTTGAAATGACAGCAACAGCCTCTGCTGTTGTTTCTGCTGCTAACAGAAACGCCGTAAGCGAAGAAGTTGAAGTTCATGCGTAATTTAGCATAAATTAAGCTTAAAATCCTAAAAACGAACCTCAAAAAGGGGTTCGTTTTTTATTGTTTAGCCGTCTGTACTCAGAAATGACGAAAATGTAACGTTTTATTCTCAATTGGTAATTTTAATCGCCAATCTGTAATAAAATATTGGTACAGGAAGAGATATGGACAAAAATATTAAACCAAAACGAATAAAACAGCTCTCAAGGCACCTGATTAACCAGATTGCGGCGGGCGAGGTCATTGAGCGTCCGGCATCCGTTGTAAAAGAGCTTGTGGAAAATTCTATAGACGCCGGTGCGGACAAAATCGAGGTCGAAGTTTCAAACGATTGCCTTGATATCCGCGTTTCTGACAATGGCTGCGGGATTGAGCCGGATGATATTGAACTTGCCTTCTCAAAACACGCAACGAGCAAAATCGAAACCGGCGAAGACCTTTTTAACATAAATTCGCTCGGATTTAGGGGCGAGGCGCTTGCAAGTATCATCTCAATCGCAAAAGTCACCTGCACCTCAAGAACTCCTACAAACGAACTCGGCACAAAGGTCGAATGCGAAGAATCCAACGTGAAAAAATCCGAATGCGGCTGTGCAGTAGGGACAACAATGGAGGTCAAAAACCTTTTTTACAACACGCCTGTCCGCCAGAAATTCCTGAAAAGCCCCAGAGTGGAGCTTTCTTATATTGCTGAAATTCTCCAGAGCATTGCAATCGCCCATCCCGAAGTTTCCGTTACTTTAAGAAATGATTCAAAAACCTCCGTCCATACGACCGGCAGCGGAGATTTGCTTTGCGCTTTGACCGAAATTTATTCAAATTCCATCGCTCCGGAACTCAAAGAAATCAACAAAACCGATACACTTTCGCATTTGCATTCGTTCGGGTTCTGTTCTACGCCCAATTTTACCCGTGCGTCCAAAAAAGCGATGTACGTTTTTGTGAACAATCGTGTTGTAAAATGCCCTGTTCTTTTAAAAGCCATTGATATTGCGTACAAAAACCTCCTGCCGTCGGGAAAATATCCGTTTGTGTGCCTGAATCTTGATTTGCCCAATACGGATGTTGATGTGAACGTTCACCCCACGAAAAAAGAGGTCAGATACAAAAATCCGAACCAGATTTTCAATTTTGTAATTTCGTCCATTCATGACGCGCTGAAATCGTACAGTACAGCTCCGTCAATAGCCCAGGAAAGCTTTTTTATGCCGTCGGAGCCTGCTGCGCCGCCTGTTGAAGCAGCTCCGGCTAAACTGAATTCTGTTCAGCGCCCGAATTTCTTCCGTCCGGCAAAAGAGGAGGAAGATGTTGTTTTTGTTTCAAATGAAGCTGCCCAAAACCTTGCTGCTGCAAATTCAGAACAATTCAGCCCGCAAAAAAACGAACCGGAAGCTCAAAAGAAAATTGAGCTGACAATTCCTGCCTCTCCTGATGCCGTTAATTTCAATATTATCGGGCAGTATGCAAATACTTACATTATTTTTGAAGAAGACGGAAATTTGAATATTGTTGACCAGCATATTGCGGATGAACGATATATTTTTGAGCAGTTGACGAAGAATTTGAAAGACAAAATCCCCTCCCAGCTGCTTTTGATATCTGATGTGCTGCATGTTGAGCCCTCAGAGGGAGCTTTGCTTGAGGAGCATGCTGAAAAACTCGAGCAGTTCGGTTATGAGATTCAGAAGCTTTCTGATACTGAGATTATCTTCAAAAAAGTGCCTCAGGTTATTGCACATGTTAAGGTTAAAGATATTCTGGCGGATATTTTGGCTAATTTGTCGGGCGATATTAACAATATTGAAGAAAAAATGCTCGTTACAATGTCCTGCAAAGCTGCTGTAAAAGCCGGAGCAGAACTTAATATCTGGCAGATGGAAGAATTGATTAAAAAATGGAAAACCACTGAAAAACCCTACACCTGCCCGCATGGCCGCCCAATTTTGAAAACTTTCAGCGAAAAAGAAATAGGTGCTTTTTTCCAGAGAACGGTATTATAAATTTACTCCGGATGGGGTATTTTTTACAATATAGTACACTTGGGTAGTATCCATGGGATGTTAAATGCTGTATAAATAATATATAACAATTAATTACCCAGACACGATCCAGCTATTTACCCGGTCATGTACATAGGCCGGGTTTTTTATTGGTTTTATTTAAGGCGGATTTCAAGAAAGCATGCGAGTTCAGGTTTACATAATAGGAGAATGCTCATTGCCCGATTTGCAGCCATGAATAAAAATGATTAAATGTAATTGTAACAAAATGTAAATTTAACTTTAATCTTGTCAAAAGTCGCACCAGTGCTGTATCATCCCTGATAGGATAGGATAGGATAGGATGGGAGGGGGCCGTATCAATATTTTTTATTGTGCGTTTTTTATATAAATACAAGGTTTAGAAAAAGGTTAGAAAAATATGCAATCAACAGTATTCAACAGCATAAATCCATCTATTATGCCAAATATACAAAAAATTAATTACACGCAAAATGCGCAATCCGCTGCTGCTGCAAAAATTTCCGCACCGGCTCAGGACGAATTTATTCCATCAACTAAAAAAGAGGAAGAAAAGAAAACATCAACCGCTAAAAAGGCAGGAATCGCAGCCGGAGTGATTATCGGATTAACCGCAATAGGTTTGATTGTCCGTGGAAAATTAAAAGCAGTTACAAAACTTGCGGAAAATATTGAATTTACACCAGCAAAAACAATGGAAGAAGCCAGAGAATTTGCGAAAAAGCACCTGAAAATCGAAAATTTCGACACTGCTGACGATTTAGAACTCGCAAACTGGGTAAACGACGGGCTTGTACGCATAAATAACAAATACAAAGGCAGAGCCTACATTCCCGATGAAGTTCTCCCTTACCCCAAAGAACTCGCACATGATGGCACTCTAGCCGGCATGAAAGTAGACAAAAGAGGGTTAAAACTGCATTCTACATTATATGTGAATGTTGAAAAATTCAACGGTAATGAAAAAGCCATAGAACGAATGCTCAGCAAAGAAAAGGGCTTCAACTTCCAGTACAATCCGGAAACAAACGTAAAAACAATGTTGTGCCTGCCGTTTTTCAGTGTAGAAAAAAGTGGGCATATTCTGACAATGGCGCAAGTTTTCAAACAGGGTAAAATGTCCAAAGTAGGAAAGCTTGCTCTTGAGCAAAACCTCGCAGATTATACGCGCTATTACGAAATCTTTAGAGATAATCCGGTAAAAATTCTGGAAAACATGTACAACCAGAAGACATTCATGGATTTGATGAAAAAATATCTCCCCGCAAATGAAATAAAATCACTTGATGAGCTCAAAAAGCTTGATAAAGCAGAAGTTAAAAAATATATTTGGAAAGTAAGCGATAAAATTCGCAAAAACACCCCGCAAAAAGATTGGCCGTCTGCAACGATTCTTGATGCAAAACGCTCGGCATGCGACACGCTTTTCCACGAAGAAGGGCATTTGTTCCACAAGAAAAATGCGCTGCTTGATTATGAGGATATGCATGTTGGTTATGACAAAAACAAGAAAGAAATCGGCGAGCTCGCAAAAGAATTCGTCCAAAGCCCTGAAGAACAGTTCATTGCTTCGACTGTTTCCAACTACGCAAAACATTCTCCGCTTGAATTCGTTGCTGAGGTTTATGCAAGAATAATGAATGGTCACAAATTTAGTGACGACGTTATGAAGCTTTATGAAAAATATAAAGGACCCAAACTGCCGGAAAATATGGCTTAGGCTCAATAATCAGCGTCGGTTTTGGCTTTTGGTAGCATTTTTGGGCTAAAATGCCAAATCACCTATTTTCACAAAAGTATTTATGTAAAAATTTGTCAGCGGCTTTCTGATTCCGCCGTGAAGAATTGCATTTTTGAAAATAAGAATCTTGTTATCGCCGCAAATCACAGATAAACAGTTTTTGCTTTTTGCTACAATAGTGCCAGCTTTTGTGTATTTTGTGTTGTTGGGCGTGATTTCACACGATTGAACCTTAAAAAATACGTTTTTGTGCGGAATGTAGGAGGATTGCCATGGTCTGAGCCCTCTTATCCGGCAATCTATTTCATCAGCCGTTTTTTCAAAGTCTATAAGAATATCCTCCACCCCAATCTGCCCGAAATAAGTTGCTTCTTTTTCGTTCTGCTGAATCGGGATGACGATTTCCGTGTTCATGTTGTTTAAAAGCTCTCCGATTGCCCCGCGTGCAGCCTTGCAGCATTTGTTTTTAAGCGTTCCGCCTGTTTCTGTTTTGGAAATTTTGACGGTTTTTTGCAGAAGAATAGGGCCGGAATCGTAATTTTCATCAATAAGGTGCAGGGTAATTCCGCTTTGCGCCTCGCCATTCATAATTACCCGTGCGTAAGGATTCGGGCCTCTGTATTTTGGCAGAAGCGAGGGATGGCAGTTGATTGCGGCGAGTTTTGGCAGGTTTATTGTTTCTTTTTTGAGTTTTTCACTCCACGAACCCACAAGAAGTATGTCCGGATTGAGTTTTAGGAGCTCTTTTTTGAATTGTTCTGAATTTATGCTTTTTGCCTTAATGTCATAGATATTTAGCCCTTTTATGAAAGAAAAATCCGTGCCGGGCGCAAAAATATCTTTGAAAAAGAGAATCAAAGGGTTGTATTTAGTCCTTTCGTAGCGAAGAACGCCTATTACCCTGTGACCGGCCTCCTGAGCGCCCAGAACGAGGTTTGAGAGCATTTGACCGTATCCTGCAACAACGATTTTCATTAATTAACCCCTCTAAAACATTAAGTTTTCTTAAAAGTTGACTATCTGAACAAATAATTATATAAGTATATTATATTGTAAAATATATCCCTAAATTATACCCTTATTGTAAATTTTTATATACAATATTGGTGTGGGGATTCCTCCCGAACTAAAAAGAGATAAAGAGAGAATTTTGGAAAGCAATTTCGACAGCTTTGATAATCTGGAAACATCAATAAGGAAATCTTCTGTTATACAGGAGCGTATAAACCTTGTTTCCACCCATATGTACCAGCAGTTTCTTGAATATCAGCATTCGTTGATAAACACGCAGGAGATTTTCATTAAAATTGCTGATAATATGCAGGCTGTTGTCGATTATTTGAAACAGTCTTTCGGCGCAAGAGGGATTTCGACGGAAAATATCTTTTTTGAAACGGATTCAACCGGAACCGTGCTCGTTTTGCATATTTTATGGCACACAATCAGCTTTACAACAAAATGGAACAATCAGCCGCAGGCGCTTAACCGCGGGGTTGAAGAAGCTCCGATGATTTCCGGCAGAATTATTGCGATGAAAGGCAATTTCCACGAAATTGTTAACGAAGATACCGATCATGATATTGATGCAATCCTTGAACAGGAAGTAGCGTCGCTGTTTATCCCTGCTGATAAGACGAAAATCGGTATTATTAAGATAAATCACCTCGGAAACAGAGAATTTTACATAAATCAAATGGACGCACCCAGAGAGTTTCTTCTGAAAGTCATTGAAACCATCTGCGGCGGCGGAATCTATCACGAAGAGCGTACAGGCAAAATTAAGATTTAACAATGAACTTTGAGCAGGCTGTAAAACTTCACCAAACAGGAGAACTCGACAAAGCCCGTCAGGCTTATGCTGAAATACTTGAAAAAGAACCGTTGAATAGCGCGGTTTTGAACCTTATGGGGGTGCTTTTGCTCCAAAAAGGGGAAACTGATGCGGCTTTGACACATCTTGAACAGGCTGTTGAGCTCAATCCATGCGCGCCCTATCTTGAAAATTACGCTCTGGGCTGGTTTTGCAAAGCGGAATTCTTCAATGCCGCACAAAATTACGAAAAAGCGCTTGAAAAAGAAGAAACCCTCCATGCGCATGAGCAGGCGCAAAAATGTTATGAAAAACTGGGGATGTTCGACAAAGTTCTTATTCATCTAGAAAAAATCTATGAATTTCGGCCTGATGATATTGATTGCGTTAGAAAAATCGCCAGCCTTTACAAAACTCACAAGGAATATGAAAAAGCCATAGAATTTTACGAAAAATCAATCCAACTTGTACCTGATGATTATATTGCTATGAACAATGAGGGGCTTTGCTACGAGGGGATTGGCGAATTTTGCAAGGCAAAATGCTGTTATGAGCGTTCTTTGAAGGTCAGAAAAAATTATGAAGCATATCACAACCTCGGGGTGCTTTTCAGGAAATTTCGGGATTTTGACGGTTCAATAGAACTCCTGAAAAAAGCGCTGCTCATGAAGCCTGACAGCATTGAAAGCAAAGTCAGTCTTGGCATGAGCTATCTTTCTAAAAAGGATTTTCATAACGGATACAAATATTATTCCCGGAGAAATCCTAAGCTGCGCTCACAGTACAAAAATCCATGGGATGGCAAAAAACATCCTGATAAGACGCTTTTGATTCATTTTGACGGCGGGCATGGCGACCAGTTGATGTTTTGTCGCTATTTGCGATACCTTGAGGGCTGGTTTAAAGAGATTAAGCTTCTTGTTTACCCGGGGTTGCTTGATTTGTTCCGATTTAACTTCCCGCACCTCAAAGTAATGCTGCCGGAAAACGATTATGGCGCTTATGACTATTCGGTTAACATAATGGAGCTTCATTATAAATTGGGCATGGATTTTGAACATATTCCGTCTTTTGAGTCTTATCTTTGTGCTCCTGAAGAGCGAATTGAGTTCTTCAAGGACAAGTATTTTGATTCGGACAAGAAAAAGATAGGACTTTTCTGGCAGGGGAACCCGAAAGTCTTTAAAAACCGTGCGATTCCGCTCAAAAAACTTGAGCCTTTGTTTGGGCATGACGATATCGAATTTTATTCGCTCGAAAAGGGCGATTCTTTAAACCAGATTGCGGATTTTCCGCAAATTGTTAATCTGGAGCCGGAATTGAGCAGTTTTTCTGACACTGCCGGCGCGTTGATGAATCTGGATTTGCTAATTACGGTTGATACGGGTATTGCACATCTTGCGGGGGCGCTGGGAGTAACAACTTATCTTCTTTTGCCTTATTCTTCCGAGTGGCGCTGGTTTTCTGATACGGAAAAAACGCCCTGGTATCCTAATTTTACGCTTTTTAAGCAGAAAAAAGAGGGCGATTGGGAAGAAGTTGTCAAAAGAATTGATAAAGCACTTGACTAAATTTTATATCCTTAATATTATTAATATACGCAAGCCGAAGTGGCTCAATGGTAGAGCAACGGTTTTGTAAACCGTAGGTTGTAGGTTCGATTCCTATCTTCGGCATTTTTTTCACCGGGTGTGTGGAGTTTTCACCTCCCAAAACTCAGGGAAGCCAGGCCTTCGTAGCACAGGGGTAGCGCACTCCCTTGGTAAGGGAGAGGTCACGAGTTCAAATCTCGTCGAAGGCAAATTTTACATAATTCGATGATGTGACAATTAAATATGGGTAGGTGGCCGAGTGGCTAAAGGCGACAGACTGTAAATCTGTTCCCGCGAGGGTACGGTGGTTCGAATCCACCCCTGCCCACCATTTAAAAAAGCTCCATTATGGAGCTTTTTTATTATATAGCTGTATTTTAATGAGTAGTTTGATTTTTGTATTTTTTGAGTAGTTTGCCCGGAAGAATTTTCTTTCGGTTGGGCATACCTGCCCAACACCACTAAATCTCAGTTGGTCGGAAGTCGCTTGATTATTGAATTTAAAATTACTCACTTTACTCTTTTACTGGTCAAGGGTAAATATATTTATATTAAGCTTCGCCCTTTTGTAATATAGCTTCAAGCGGAATGTGGGCTTTCCACCCCACATTCTAGCAAAATTTATTTTTACGAGTTTTAGAATATAATAAATATGCTGGATAAAAGTAAGGAGCAGAATATAATGCAAGTAAATAAAATTTCAAATAATAACACTAATAAACAAATAAATCTTAAGGGTAAAAATATGGATTATCTTCTTATTCATAAAGTGGTTACCCTAAAAGGTGTATTCCATTGGATATACGAGAGAAATGGTATTGATTGGTAACAAACTTCCTAGCCAAAATTATCAAACCGAATGTTTATTTACAATTAATAAAATAGGAGATGTAAAATGTATATTACCAGTGTTGATTCCAACCATAAAACAAATACCTCATTTAAATCAAAGTTTGTTGCAGAAGAACATTTGAAAAGTGTAATGAAGTTTCATATTGAAAAATGTAATTATAATAAATTTTCACTTGATTCTTTTAGCAAATCCGCATTTTATGCAAGTATGAAGACATTAATCAATGATGGTAAAAATGACACTATTAAACTTAGTGGAGACTATGCTTATGCACCTATCAGCAAATATGCTACTCAGATAGATACTTGGAGTATATTAAATGTTAATAATAATAATTTTCCAGCAACATTTGAGACAAACTTTGCTAGAACTCTTGCTCCTGAGCGTTGGGGTAGCTATAGAATGAGGATAGATGGGACATTAGCACTTGATTGTTATTGTTCCAGACTTGGCGAACGATTGGTAAGATATGTTAAATCAAAAGATGATCTGTATGGTATTTATAAAAATATTTCTAAAAAAGAAGGTTTGGACGATTGGATTAATAGAGAAACCATTGATTTGTATGTTACAGAAAAATTAAAGGATATTTATAAGAAAATTTTCCCAACAGAGAAGACTTAATTTACCAAAGACTCAAACCTTATGTGTAAATTTATCAAACTGAGTGTTGATA
>URHD01000057.1 GCA_900547585.1 uncultured bacterium
TAAATGTCATATTTGATGAGAGGTAAGAATCGACTAAGGCGACACTAGATTAGATGATTTTTTAACCCAATCCGTGATTATGTCTGCCGTCCTCGACGCGTTTCATAATTTCGTTGAATTCAGCTTCGTCGAGCGTTTCTTTTTCTAAAAGCTCTTTTGCAATCGTTTCGAGCATGTCACGGTTGCCGAGAAGCAGCTCTTTTGCGAGGTTGTAGCGTTCGTCAACGATTTTTTTGACTTCCTTGTCGATTTCTGCGGCGATTTCGTCCGAATAGTCGCGCTGGTGCCCGAAATCACGCCCCATAAAGACGTTTTCCTGACTTTTTCCGTACGCCATGTTGCCCATTTTGTAGGACATGCCGTAAGTTGCGACCATGTTTCTCGCTGTTTGGGTAACTTTTTCAAGGTCGTTCTGCGCGCCGGTTGTAATGCTGTCAGGGCCGTAAATTATCTCCTCAGCAACCCTGCCGCCCAAAAGCATTGTGATTCTGTCGAGAAGCTGCGATTTTTTATAGGTTAAATGGTCTTTTTCGGGCAAAGTCATTGTCACACCGAGCGCCATGCCGCGCGGAATGATAGAAACCTTGTGAAGCGGGTCGCCGTTTTTGAGCAGTTTTGCCAATAAAGCGTGTCCGACCTCGTGATATGCAGTATTTTCCTTTTCTTCGTCAGAAATGATTCTGCTTTTCTTTTCAGGGCCGGCAATTACCTTGTCGATAGCTTCTTCAAGGTAATGCATGTTGATTTGCGTCTGATTGTCGCGTGCAGCGAGCAATGCAGCCTCATTCAGCAGGTTTTGCAGGTCAGCACCCGTAAATCCGGGGGTTCTTTTTGCAAGAACTTTCAAATCCACATCGTCAGCAAGCGGTTTGTTCTTTGCATGAACATTCAAAATCTGTTCACGGCCAAGAATATCGGGTCTGTGAACAACAATCTGCCTGTCAAAACGACCGGGGCGCAAAAGCGCGTTATCAAGGATATCGGGGCGGTTTGTTGCCGCGATTATGATGATATTTGTGTTTTCATCAAAACCGTCCATCTCAACGAGCAGCTGGTTAAGGGTTTGTTCACGTTCATCGTGCCCGCCGCCCATACCTGCGCCGCGCTGACGGCCAACTGCGTCGATTTCATCAATAAATATAATGCAGGGCTGATGTTTTTTCGCCTGTTCAAAGAGATCACGAACCCTTGACGCACCAACACCAACAAACATCTCCACAAAATCCGAACCGCTTATCGAGAAGAACGGAACGCCCGCTTCTCCGGCAACGGCTTTTGCCATAAGGGTTTTACCTGTACCGGGAACACCGACAAGCAGCACGCCTTTGGGGATTTTGGCGCCGAGTTTTACATATTTTTCGCCATTTTTCAAAAAGTCAACGATTTCTTCGAGTTCCTGCTTTTCTTCGTCAATGCCGGCAACATCTTTAAATGTAACTTTCACCTTGCTGTCGAGCATGAGTTTTGCCTTGCTTTTTCCGAAAGACATTGCCTGAGAACCGCCGGATTGGATGGTTTTTGCCATTAAAACGACAAAACCGATTATCAAAAGCAACGGCAAAAGCGTTGAAAGCACTGCTATTGCGCGCGAAGAGTCGCTGGGTTTTTTGACGCTCACATCGACATTGTTTTCTTCAAGCGTTTTATACATTGCAGGGTCGTTTGTTGGCACCATTACACGGTAAACAACAGAGGTTTGCTGTTTATTCGGGCTCACGACGTTTGCAACGGTCACGTCACCTTTGGGTTTTGCAGTCAGGACATCTTTGTCGATAGAAACCGACTCAATTTGTGACGCTTTGACTTTTTTCATCAGCTGGCTGTAAGAAATGTCCTGAGTGCTGGTTGTGCTTGCGGGAAAAAGCATTGCCGCAAGGCAGATAACGAGGAGTATAACTACTATCCAAATACCCGAAGATTGACTTTTGTTCATATTATAATTCCTTTAATAAAATTCCGGTTTCTGAATAATTATACCATCATTTCAGACGATTTCCAAATAATCCCCTGTATGGTGTAGCGGGGGGATTAAATTAAATGAAGTTTCTGAAATTTAAACTCTAATACAATTTGTACTTCACAACCGTATTGTTGCCCTGCTCGGTGATGTAGAGGTTGTTGCCTTTGATGAGCAAATAATAGGGGTTTGTAATTTTGTTCATGAAAACGTAAACCTGCCCGCCTCGGTTGATTTTCAGGATGTTGTTTTTGTCGTAATTCGCAACATAAAGGTTGTCGCTCGCATCAAACGCAAGCCCTATCGGCCCGCCAAGCATGGGACTTTTTGAAAAAAGATAGCTCTGACCGTTCGGCATAACCTTGTAAATGCTGTTATCCGTGTAACTTGCGACATAAAGAATGCCTTTTGAGTCGATTGCGACGCCGGTCGGGCCTGAGAATTTGTTGATTACGCTTCTGTTGAGCTCGTTTGCCTGATTGAGGTTCGAAAGCGCGCGTTTTGCCCTTTCTCTTTGCAATGTTATGTCATACTGGGCTTTCAGCGCCTTTGCCTTTGAATAAAACTGGTCGTCGGGCTGGATTTTGTTGATAAAAAAGAGCGCCTGCTCTGTATTTCCGACTTTGCTGTAAAGCTCGGACAGTTTTATGATTGTTTCGGAATCTTTGGGTTCAAGCTTGTGAATTTTCGAAAAACAGGCGATTGCGGATTGATAACTTTTCAAATACTCGTAAATCGCGCCCAGATTGTAATATGCGTCCACAAAAGTCGGGTCTTTTGCAACGGAAGACTTGAAAGCCTCGATTGCCTTGGAATATTCGCCGTTCTGGTAGTAATCCAGCCCCTCGTTGTAGTACATTGCGCTTTCGGTTGAATAGGCAAAAACCGCTCCGGCATTTGCGCACAACGAAAATACCATTAATAAAGTTATTACAATCTTTTTCATAACACGTCCCTTTTTTCGTTTTAAACAGCCGCAAGCGCGGGTGTTTTTTTGTGAAAATCCGTTGCCTGCTCAAAATTGTAAGCAATATTCAACAGTTTTTCTTCCTGCAAAGCCGGCGCCAGAAGCTGCATGCCTACGGGCATACCGCTGTTATCAAATCCGCATGGAATGCTCATTCCCGGGATTCCGGCGAGGTTTGCACTGATTGTTCCGATGTCTGTAAGATACATGCTCAGCGGATCTTCGACTTTTGAGCCGATTTCGAAAGCCGTATAAGGGCAGGTCGGTGAAAGCAGCACATCAACCGTTTCAAACACTTTGTCAAAATCGTTTTTAATCAAATGTCTGACCTGTTGCGCCTTTTTGTAGTATGCATCGTAATATCCGGAGCTCAATGCGTAAGTTCCGAGCATAATTCTTCTTTTTACTTCGTCACCGAAGCCCTCTGCGCGTGTTTTTGTGTACATTTCGAGCAGATTTTTTGCGTCGGGCGTTCTGTGACCGTATTTTACGCCGTCAAAGCGTGCAAGGTTCGAGCTTGCCTCTGCTGTTGCAATGATGTAATAAACGCCGATAGAATGCTTCAAAAGCGGAAGAGAAATTTCAACAATTTCCGCTCCGAGGTTTTTGTAAGTGTCAATTGCGTTTTCAATCGCCTTTTTAACGTCAGGAGCAACGCCTTCGCCCAGAAGCTCTTTAATAACGCCGATTTTCAGCCCTTTGACCTCCTTTTTGAGCGCTGCTGAATAGTTCGGAACCGGAATGTTCAAAGATGTTGAATCATTCGCGTCATATCCGCTGATTGCCTCCAATAAAAGCGCTGCGTCTTCAACCGAGCGCGCAAAAGGCCCAATCTGGTCGAGCGAAGAAGCAAAAGCAATCAATCCGTATCTTGAAACTCTGCCGTATGTGGGTTTTAAGCCGACAATGCCGCAAAAACTTGCGGGAAGTCTGATACTTCCGCCGGTATCGGAGCCGAGCGAGATTGTTGATTCAAACCCCGCAACCGCAGCAGCCGAGCCTCCCGAGCTTCCGCCCGGAACTTTGTTCAAATCCCACGGATTTTTCACGTTTTTGAACGCCGAGTTTTCGTTTGAGGAGCCCATTGCGAATTCGTCGAGGTTTGTTTTGCCGATTATCGGGATAAAGTTTTCTTTTAATTTTTTTACGACCGTTGCGTCGTAGGGCGAAACAAAATTTTCGAGGATTTTGCTCGAAGCTGTTGTTTTGCTGCCCTTGTAGTTCATATTGTCTTTTAAAGCGAGCGGAATTCCGGCTAAGGCGGGGATTGGTTCGCCTTTTGCGATTTTTTCGTCAACAATTTTTGCAGTTTCAATCGCCTGTTCTTCGCACAGTGAGTTGAATGCGCCGAGTTCACCGTCAACGGCTTTTACCTGTGCAAATGTTTCTTTTGTCAGCTCGAGTGCCGAAATATCTTTGTTCAACAGCGCTTTTCTCTGTTCTGACGCTGTTTTTTTCAAAATCTCTTTTATACTCACTTTATCTCTCCAATTTTGATTTATTTTTTATGATTTTAATAACATTATAGAACAAAAAAATCGCGCGGGGAATTTATGTTATTTTTGCGCTTGTTAAAGTTTGAGTTTTGGGCAAATCCCGCTTCGGCAAGACAAATTACCCGCCGGACGGGTAATTTGGAAGACAGCAATTAAAACAGTACGCGTAGGGTGGGAAAAGCCCAAGCAATGAATGGTGTTGGAGTACATTTTTCGATTTTTACAGCGGTTCCCACCGTTCATCAAGCGCGAAATTCTTGCGGTGGGAACCGCTACGCTATTCCCACCCTACTAAATCTTCCTTCCGGGGATTGATAATTCTCCAGAATAAAAAAGGAGCAAATTTCTTTGCCCCTTTTTTGATATTTTTTGTTGTTTTTACTGATACAACGGCTTCAGCTTTTCTTCCTGCTGCGGAATTTTGCCTTCCTCAATCGGGAGATACGCACGATAGTCGATTACGGGGAAGCAGTTGTCGATTGATTCGATTTCGGACAATACATGTTCATCAATATTGCCGGATTCAATCATATCAGCGATTGTTTCAAACCTTTCAACATGCTCTCTGAATCTATCCGTTGCATAATCCTTAGCCTGCCATGTTGTAATCAAAAACGGCCAATCCGAGCTTTGCAAAAGGAGATTTTCTCTTGCCAGCTGGTTCAAAGCCCTGTGAAGAAGCTTGTCTTCAGGAACTTGTTCATATTTTGATACAATATCAATAATACGTTTTTCACATCCGTGAATAATAGGCCACATCCACTCTGTGAGGTGGTTTTGCCATACATAGAAGTGACCGCCCTGACCCCATGAAGATTCGGGAATCTGGATAGCTTCCGTCGGCGGATGAGCTGCGAGATATTCGCCGGCAGTCATTCTTTCGACCTGCGGGAGGTAGTTGTTGAACTTTCTGATGACCTGTTTTATGAACTCAACGCCCTCAAACCACCAGTGTCCGAACAGCTCGGTGTCGAATGAAACCATTACAAGCCCTTCTTTGTCGTAGTGAGTGATTTTGTAATCATTCAAAAGGTGATAAATCAAGGTCGTGTAGTGATCCGAGTTCAGATTTACCTGTGACATCGCCAGAACGGGGTCATAGAGCATTTTGTCGCCCAGATCCGTTGTTGAAGACGTAATTCTCCAGTAGTGTGCACCGGATTTGTCGTCTTTTTTGTGGAATTCGCGGTAGCAGCCGTCGCCCGGATAGCCGTCTGCGGCTGACCATACCTGAAATCCGGCTCTGTCGTTTCTTCCCATTACTGCAACCTGCGCATCAGGCAGCCAGTATGCGGAATATGTGTCATATCCGGTGGGTTCTCTTTCCGGTAGCGGAATATATTCGATATTTCCGTAAACACCGATTACGCGGCGGTTCCCGATGGAGTTTCCGCCCTCGATAACGTGAGATTCCGTGAAGAAGTACTCAATATCGTTGTTCTGGAGCGTAACTTCGATAGCCGGGCGCCATTTTTTCTGACCGTCTTTGCCGGTGAACTCATAACCCTGTCTGTAAGCGCATTCCGGCAGCCAAGCGCCTTTTGCTTTTTTGCCGAAAAGACGTTTTGTCGTGTCAGAACCGATTTTGAACTGTGCATTCAGGTTTGAATCAGTGGCAAGAAGCGGTGAAAAACCGTGTGTTGCGCCGGATGTAGTTATTTCAATACATCCTAAATCCTGATATTTTTTAAATCCTGCAATAAGGTCTTTATTGTACTTGTTGATAAAGCTGTCTTTGATGTGGTTAAACCAGTCAAAATAGTATTTAGCAAGGTATTTCAAGTGCTGTGAGTGAGCTACTTCAGGATCCGGATATCTTTCCAAATCTTTTGACACAGCCTTAATTCGTGCGTCAAGATAGTCGATAAAGCCCTGTTTCAGGTGCTCATCGTTCAATTGTTCAGCCAGAATCGGGGTAATGCCTACCGTCAACTTAGCTTTTATGCCTTCTTCTTCGTAAAGTTCCGAAATCGCATTGAGCAGCGGAACATAGGTTTCTGCCATGCACTCATAGAGGTTTTCTTCCCCGAAAGGCCACATTCCGGCTTTTCTGTAATAGGGCAGGTGCGAGTGCAGCATGAATACGAATTGACCTACTGTCATAAAATTCTCTCCTTTTGCGCCTTGACGCTGTTTTACTAAATTCTATATATAAAATGCCTGATTATATGATAGTTATATCACAAATTGAGGAAAATTATAAGCCTGCCGAACTAATTCTATCGGATAATTTACAAAAAGAAATAATTTTTATATACAAACCGTTATTTTGTCCGAGAAAAGTTCGTGATAAGGAACGAAGTGACGTGAACGAGTGACGATTAGAAAAGGTGAGCCTTGGGCGGTTCGCGTAGGCGAATCGACTAAGGCGACACTAGATTAGATAATTTTATACAATTTAGCCGTATGTACACCGTTTGCAAGGGTTGTGCCATCAGTCATAAAATCAATATAAACTTCATCATCGCCACTCGAGCCGGTTATCTGGATAATATGTTGTTTAATCGGGTAATGTTCAAGGTTGACTTTGTGCCTGAAAGGCCCGGCGTAGATTGGCAGGTCGGGTTTTCCGATTTCTTTGCAGAGTTTTTGTGCATAATCGAAAATCGCATCGCGGATTTTGTCGTTGAATTGATATTTCGGGGTTAATTCAATGTTATCGAGCACCAGTGCAGGTTTTCCGTCAACTTTTGCAATGTAGCACATTGTATTTCCGACAAAATTGTTTTCATCCTCGACTTCGATGCTTGAAATGCACTTGTTCAGGATATAAGCCGGCGCACTCCAGGAATTGCAGCCTGTGCCTACCGCTGTGCAGCAGGATGCGTGATTTCCCAGGAAAAGCGAGTGGGAAATGTCATTCATATCGGTTTTGTGGACTTCAAGGCGTGATATTTCGCCATTTTTGAAGTTTTGTGCGTTTTTAAACTCGTTTTCACGCAGTTTCAGGATGTGATTCAGGATGGTTTGCCTTGCAGATTCGACGGTTTCGTCGTTTTGTTTTTGGTTCCAGAAGTTTTCGGTGTTGAACACCTCTTTTATCGCAGAAATCACCTCGCCGATGTCCTTAAACGAGAGCGGATTTCCGTCTTTGTAGATTCTTGTAATATTTTTGAACCCGTTTTCATACCCGTCTGCGTCGTATTGAACCTCATTGTTCTCTTTCAGTTCAAATCCCTTGTTTTCAAGCGCCTGAAAGATTTTTCGTGCTTCATTTTCGGGGATTTTCATCATGCATTCGTCATTCAGGTCGGCTTCAATATTTTTCACCGCTGACTGCTTTGCTTTTTCTACATCGGTTGTTACGACGATTGGAACAAACGAGTTTTTATCGACATTTACCCATTTGTCGTAGTCGATTCCGAGTTTTTTGAACTGATTTTTCGTTTCAATGTTTTGTTCAAGGCTGTTGAAGATTTCTGTTGTGCTTTTTTGGGGATTTTGTTTTAAAAGCGTGCATATTTTGGAAAAATAATCCTTAAAATCGCCGTCGTTTTCATTAAAAAGAGCGAACATGTATTTTGAACCCGTTAAATTCAGGCGTTCTGACAGGTTTTTGTCGTATTCGATGTCGAAAATTTTGAAGATTTTCCTGTTCAAAAACGTTTTTAACTCATTTTTTGATTCGGGGGTTTTGCTCTTCATTCTTTCAATGTAAAATGTGTGTTCTTTTTCAGTCAGGTTTTTTAAAGCGCCCAGAACCATCAAATGACCGAGGATTTCTTCACTGTCGGTCAGAGAATTTTTCAAAATAAGGTTCATTTCGCTTTGAATTTGCCTGATTTTTTCCAGCTCCTGCCCGAAACCGTTTTCATGATAAAGTTTCAGTACCTGATTTTTCAGATTTCTCATTTGCGCGGATTTTTGGTTAATCTGTGTTTTGATTTGCTCTTTTTCGGCTTCACCTGCCGATGATTTGAGTTTTTGTTTTAAATTTGTGATTTCAGTTTTCAAATTTTCGGTTAACCGGTTGTTTTCAGCTTCAATTTTGCACAATTCAGGCGGTTTTTTGGAAGAAAGAGAAGATTTTTGTTTTTCGAGTGATTTTTGGAGCTCTTTGAATCGTTCAGATGATTTCGGGTTTATTATTTCTTTAAAATCTTCATGTTGAAATGCCATCATTTTGTCAGTGGACCGTATAAAATCGCAAAAATTCTGTAATTTCAGCTTAAAAGCATACTGCAAAGTTTTTTCACCGATAAAATCTTTTACATCAACGAGCTGATGCGCGATTTGTCCAAATGCCATTATAATGTCTTTATCCGTCAGATCTTCCGTTCCCTCTCTGAGCGTTTGTTTGTTGGCTTTTGCCATTTCAACCGTTTTTTTGAACTCCGGAAAATTTTTATCGTCAATTCGGAATTTTTTTGAAAGAAGATGACCGAATTCCAAGCCGTATTCTCTTATGAAAGATTTTGCATTGTCGATAATTGATTTGTAAATGAAGCAAATTTCCTTATCCCTTATGCGACCGGCGTTGGTTTTGTAACCGAACGATTCTTTGATTATCTGAAAAATGGTTGTATCTTCATTACTTGTGAACCAGCCATTAGCTGAATCCGTTTTTTCCTGCGGTGCAAATGTTTTTTCCAAATCCTTGTAAATATCGACCAGTTTATCCAGATAATCTGCAAGATTTTCATAATTTCTCAAATAAAGCGCAAGGCTTATAATTTTTGGGTAGTCGGATTGGGCTTTGTATTTTTCAAGTTCAAAAAACAGCTTTTCATCTGCAGTGTTGTCGTTATTATTTAGCAACGAAATCAAATTTATGATTTTTGAGAGCTGTTTTTCGGAGCCGTCTTCTTTCAAAAATGCATCCGGCATTCTCCTGAGCAATTTATCCGCAATTTCAAAGGCTTTTTCATTAAAAGATCTGTCCTCGTTTTGACAGGCGGAAATTATTCTGTTGAATTGCCCGAGAGCACCGGTTTTTGGATAAAATTTTCCGTAGTTTTCGTAAAGATATTTATATGCATTGAGCGTTTTTTCGCAGAACCGGTCGTTGTTGTCATAATTTCTTTTTAAATAATATTTAAAATCCTGCTCTTTGTAATCAGGCTCTGCATTTTGAATAAAATCGACCTGTTTTTTGAGGTTTTCAAGCTTTTTCATGTCAAAATAATAATTTTTATCCACCAAATTTGTAGTTATGAGCGTTTTATGGACTTTGAGATAAGTGGTAAAATATTTTTCAAAAGCCGGGTCAAATTCTCCGTTTTTATTTCTTGCATACTGAATAAACTTTATTACCGCTTCTTTTTTGTCGCTATCTGATATATTCGGAACTTTTTTGACGAAATTTATGATGTTTGCGTCCGGTTTTCCGTCTTCATCGGTGCAGCAGGCAAGAATTTCCCTTGCTAACAGGGCGGGTTCGTTTTCGGCGATTTTTTCCGGTGAATTCTTTGATTTAAAGATGTTTTTCAGCATGTCAAGCTCAAATCTGCTCTTAAAAGCTGTTTTTTGGGCTCTTGAGCAGGAAAAAGTATCATGCACAGCCGGCTGCGAATGATATTTTCTGGGATATTTGCCGATTTTGGGGCTATTTGCTGTCAGGGGCGGGGATTGGTGGATTTTCATATTTGCTTAATGCATGTGAATCGGAATTTTTGCGTGGTTTTGACTGTTTGTTAATAAATGTTAAAACAGGGGCGGATGGGGGCTGTCCCGTAAGGAAACAACAAAAAAGGACTGCAAAAGCAGCCCTTTTTTGACATAAGAATCAGCGCGTATTAATTACTGTAAGCTCCTGTGGTGCTCGACTACGTCTGTGCTCCTACGTCGCTGATATTAAGTTACGGATTGCAGTCACCGACGACCTGCGTCGGTTCCTTACATCCTTTACTCCGGCTTACGCAGATTACATCATACCGCCCATTCCGCCGCCCATCGGGGGCATTGCGGGAGCTTCTTTTGACGGAATTTCAACAACCGCAGCTTCTGTTGTAAGGAGCATTGAGCCTACTGAAACAGCGTTTTCAAGCGCTGAACGTGTAACTTTTGCAGGATCAACAATACCTTCTTTGAACATATCAACGTATTCGTTGGACATTGCGTCAAAACCTTCATTTTCAGGAAGTTTTTTAACATGTTCAACAACAACATCGCCTTTGCAGCCAGCATTTTCAGCGATTTGTTTCAAAGGAATGTGCAAAGCGTCCAGAAGAATTCTGTAACCGACTTTTTCGTCGTCAGTAGCGTATCCGCAGGTGTTGATGTTCTTTTCCATTTCCTGCATTACTCTCAAAAGCGCTACGCCGCCGCCGGGGACGATGCCTTCTTCTTTTGCTGCTCTTGTTGCATTCAAAGCGTCTTCAATTCTGAGTTTTCTTTCTTTAAGTTCAACTTCTGACGCTGCGCCGACTTCGATAACGGCTACGCCGCCTGAAAGTTTAGCCAGTCTTTCCTGAAGTTTTTCTTTGTCGTATTCAGAATCGGAAGCTTCGATTTGACGTTTGATTAATTTAACTCTTTCTTCGACTTTTGCCTTGTTTTCGTCGCCGACAACGATTGTTGTGTTGTCTTTTGTAACGGTAACGCGTTTTGCTTTGCCGAGCATCTGAACTGTGATGTTTTCGAGCTTGATTCCGAGCTCTTCGGTGAACATTTCGCCGCCAGTGAGGATTGCGATGTCTTCAAGCATTGCTTTTCTTCTGTCGCCGAAGCCCGGAGCCTTAACAGCAACCGCTCTGAGGACTTTTCTCATTGTGTTTACAACCAGAGTTGCAAGAGCTTCGCCCTCAACGTCTTCTGCAATGATTAAAAGCGAACGTCCATCACGCGCAACCTGCTCCAGAATTGGCACGAGGTCAGCAATAAGGTTAATTTTCTTGTTAACGCAAAGAACGTAAGCGTCTTCAAGCACTGATTCCATTCTTTCAGGGTCGGTAACGAAGTAAGGCGAAATGTAGCCTTTGTCGAACTGCATACCTTCAACGACTTTTAGCGTTGTACCGAAAGATTTTGATTCTTCAACGGTGATAACGCCGTCATGACCGACTTTTTCCATTGCTTCTGCGATGAGTTCGCCGATTTCGTGGTTGTTTCCGGCAGAAATCGTCGCAACCTGAGCCAGTTTTTCTTTTGAGTCAACGGGCTGTGACATATCTTTGATTTTTTCAACAGCGAGTTTAACGCCTTTGTCCATGCCGCGTTTGATGCACATAGGATTTGCGCCTGCAGTGAGGTTTCTCAAGCCTTCTCTGACAATAGCCTGCGCAAGAACGGAAGCTGTAGTTGTACCGTCGCCGGCTACATCGTTTGTTTTTGAAGAAACTTCTTTAAGAAGCTGTGCGCCTGCGTTTTCCAGCGGGTCTTCGAGCTCGATTTCTTTAGCGATAGTTACGCCGTCATTAACGATTTGCGGAGCGCCGAATTTCTTTTCAAGAATTACGTTGCGTCCTTTGGGGCCGATTGTTACTTTTACAGCATCGGCAACTGCATCAATACCCGTGAGTAAGCTCTTGCGGGCTTCTTCATTGAATACAATTTTCTTAGCCATTTTTATTTTCTCCTTTGATAATAATTTTTTTGTTTTTGACCTGCTTCGCAGGGGATTCCTGTTTTTATGGGAATGACAACATTTTTATTGTCATTCTAACTGTTTGGGGGCCCCTGTGCGTTGCCGGTCAGTAAATTGCTTATTCCAACACGCCCAAAACATCTTTCACAGAAAGGATTTTGAGGTTTTCGTCGTTTAATTTTACGTCAGTACCAGAATATTTTGCGAAAAGCACAACATCGCCGACTTTTACTTCCATTTCTTCTTTTTTGCCGTCATCAAGAGTTTTCCCCGGGCCTACAGCAATAACTTCACCTTTTTGCGGTTTTTCTTTAGCAGAATCGGGAATAAAAATTCCGCCCGAAGTCTGTTCTGTGTCGTCAATAACTTTGATAACTATTCTGTCTGAAAGTGGTCTGATAGCCATGATTTTCCTCCTTTTATGTGTTAAAAAATTCTTCTTAACCTATCACTTTCCTTTTATACCATCATTGGATGGAAAAAATTAAAATATTAATTATTTTTTA
>URHD01000058.1 GCA_900547585.1 uncultured bacterium
CACGCTTTATGAAAAAAGCAGAGGTTAAAAAAGGAAAAAAGAAAAAGCATTCAGGAGCAAAAATGGAATTCACAATCGAAAAAGAACTGCTTTCAACAAATTTAAAAATCGTTGAAAAAACAACAGTCGCAAGAGGCATTCAACCGGTGCTTTCGAATATTTTAATCGAAGCGTCCGACGACAACTTTATAAAATTTAGTGCAACGGATTTGGATATAAATATTGTTTCAAAAACAGTTGCTTCAGTTAAAGAATCGGGAAAAATTACGCTTCCTGCGAAAAAACTTTCTGAAATCGCATCAAAAATCAGCAACAAACCCGTTACTTTCGTGCTCGATGTGGCTACAAATGTTGTAAATATCTCCTGCGGAAACGCAAAATTTGAACTAATCGGAATCAGCGCGGACGAATTCCCCGCAATAACAACCGAAGAAGAAATTAAAGACAAAGAATGCACTGAAATCGAGCTTAACCCGCTCCTGAAATCAATTAAACACACTGCTTTTTCAGCTGCAAATTACGAAAACCGCAACATAATCAGCGGTGTTTTCTGTCAGATTTCAAAAGACAACCTCGAAATGGCTGCAACCGACGGAAACAGATTGACAAGAATTATTGAAAAAATTCAAAACGGCTCGGAATCAGAAATCAGCTGCGTAATCCCCTCAAAAACTCTCCAGGAATTTTTGAGAATAGCTGCGCTTCTCGACGACGAAAGCGTCGGTTTGATTATTGAAAAAACAAAAATTATCTTTAAAACTTCCGGCATGATAATGACTTCACGCCTTTTGGAGGGCGAATATCCGCCTTACAAACAGCTCATCCCGCAAACCTGCGAGAAAAATGCCGTTATAAACCGCGAAGAAATGATTGAAGCCCTTGAAAGGGTTTCTGTAATGGTCAACGAACGCACCAACATCGTGAAATTCATTTTCGGTGAAAATACTCTTTTCTTAAAAGCCGACACCCCCGATGCAGGGCTCGGCGAAGACTCAATCAACGCAGAATATAGCGACGAAGAACTCACAATCGCGTTCAATTACAGATACGTTCTCGATTCATTGAAAATTATGGACTCGGAAAAAATTAAAATCGGATTGGGCGGAAGTCTTTCTGCTACTTTATTCAGACCGGACAGCGAAGACGACTATCTGTGCCTGATAATGCCTATCCAGATTAGATAATTATAAAAATTTGCAGCCGGAAACCTTATTTTTCGGCTGTTTTTTAGTTTTGGAATATAGTGAAAGAGATTTGGTAAAAATATGAAATTCAGTATAAAAGTACCCGCAACAACTGCAAATTTAGGGCCCGGATTCGACTGCATGGGGCTCGCATTGCCGATTTATAACACAATAACCGTCGAAGAAACGGTTATGCCGGGTACAGGGATTGAGATTAACATAATCGACGAAACAAACGAAATGGATATCCTCTCAATCCCAACGGATGAAAACAATATCGTCTATAAAGCAATAGAAATGCTCTACAATTCAATCGGACAAACCCCGAGCGAGCTGAAAATTACCATAAATACGCAAATTCCGGTCGCAAGAGGGCTCGGAAGCTCGGCGTCTGTAATTGTCGGCGGACTCCTTGCGGCAAATGAGCTTCTCGGGCGCCCTGCGGATGAAGCAGCGCTGCTTTCTATTGCTGCTGAAATCGAAGGGCATCCTGACAACTCCACGCCAGCTATTCTGGGCGGAGTTATCCTTTCTTCGCTCGAAGAAGACGGTAGCGTTGTTTACAGAAAGCTGAATTTCCCGAAAGATTGGAACATAACCGTTTGCATTCCGGATTATGAGCTTGCTACGAACATTGCGCGCTCGGTTATTCCCGATGAAATCCCCATCCGCGATGCACTTTTTAACCTCAAACGCTCGGCAATGCTTATTCAGGCGATTAACACTGCGGACAAAGAGCTTATGAAATATGCATTGCAGGATAAAATTCACCAGCCATACAGAGAAAAACTTATCCCCGGTTTAAAAGAGATAAAAGAGGCTTTAAAACATGAGGAAAACGTGCTGGGCGTGGTTTTAAGCGGCGCAGGCCCGTCTGTGCTTATTATTTCTTACGGAAACAATCTGGATAAGATTAGAAAGACTGTTTCGGATGTTTGGGAGAGTCTCAACGTAAAATCAGACATCCTGACGCTGCCCGTAGAAGAAAACGGCGCTGTTATTGTTGAATAAATAAAAAAAATGGGCAAAGCTCAATTTGCCCTGGATTGAATTAGTTGAAAAAAGGGTTTCTAACCCCCTTTTTTTGCTGCATGTTTTTTTACAACCTCTATTTTTAATAGTGTTAAATTTTGTTACAAATTTATTGGTTTATAAAATATATTATATATGACAACACCCAGAATAACAACTGTGTACAATAAAAAAGTTACAATTAACTACATGATAAAAAATAATTTGTCAACAATAATGGGTTCCAAACGTATCCGCATAGCCGAAGTTGCAAGAATTAGCGGGCTTGGTTATGACACTGTTTTTAATATCTACCACGACAAAAGCAAGGGGATAGATTTTAAAACTCTGGACAAATTATGCTGGGCGCTGGAATGCACGCCAAATGACCTCTTTTCCTATATACCCGACGCCTAAACTCTCTTGCTTACGCTGGCTGAGTTTAGCTTGATTCTCTTTTTTAATAGCCCCTTACTCATTTTTCTAATGTTCGCACAGCTCACATTGAAAAATGTCCCTCTAGCGTCTGCGCTGGCGAGGGTGGATAGTGAAAGAGGCGCTTTTTGGGCGCCTCTTTGTTATTTTATATGGATTGCAGACTATTTTTTGACCAAATCCCTGTAAGAATTCGCGAATAAATCCGCATAAGTCGTGTGCAGCAGCTCATGAGCCTTGTGCGAGCCCGGAGCCTGCAAAAATTCGGCGTAAAGCTTCTTGATTTCGCTGTTCTGGTGCGAACGGCGCACGGGAAGCTCTCTGTCTTCCTTGTAAAGCCCTTCTGCGCGCTGCTCTTTGACTTTTGAATCTTCGCAGCTTCTCGGTTGACCGCCCCCGTTAACGCATCCGCCCGGGCAAGCCATTACCTCGAGCATTTGGAAGTCAGCCGTGCCGTTTTTGATTGCCTGAATGGATTTTTCAGCCTCTTTCAGCGTAGAAACAACACGGACTTTGACTTTTGTGCCTTTTACATCAAGCTCGACGTCTTTTGTGCGTGAATTTTTATCAACACCGCGCATAGGCTTGATATCAACGTCTTGCAGCTCTTCACCGGTTACGAATTCGTAAGCTGTTCTTACGGCTGCTTCCGCAACCCCGCCTGACGCCCCGAAAATCGTTCCTGCGCCTGAATATTCGCCGAACGGTGAGTCTGGTTTTGAGGGTTCAAGCGATTTGAAGTCGATTCCGGCGGATTTTATCATTTTTCCGAGTTCTTTTGTTGTCATTACGACATCGGTTTCGCCGAAAAGCTGATAACGCTTGGCTTCGACCTTTTTCGCCGTGCAGGGCATTATTGAAACAACAACCGTGTTTTCTTTTGTAAATCCGTCAAAATATTTAGGAACAAGCTCTTTCAAAACCGGCGAAAGCATCCCCTGAGGCGATTTGCAGCTCGAAAGATGGTTCAGCATGTCAGGGTGCTGGGTTTCCATGTATCTGACCCACGCTGGGCAGCAGGAAGTGAACAACGGCAGGTTTTCACCTGATTTCAGCCTTTGTACGAACTCATAAGCCTCTTCCATAATCGTCAAATCAGCTGAAAAATTCGTGTCAAAGACCAAATCAAAGCCGATTTCTCTCAATGCCGAATCAATGAGCCCGATTGTGTTTTCACCTGGTTCAAGCCCGAACATTTCGCCCAGAGCGACCCTTACTGACGGCGCAATCTGCGCTACGACTTTCTTTTCGGGGTTTGTAACTAGCGACCAGACGTTGTTTACTTCGGATTTGATAGTCAAAGCGCCCGTCGGGCAGACCGCCTGACATTGACCGCAGAAAACACAGTCAACTTTTGAAAGCGGCATTCCTGCCATCGGCTGAATAACCGTATTTGAGCCCCTGTTTGCGAATCCGAGCACCGAATGACCCTGAAACTCCGAGCAAGCCCTTACGCATGCGCCGCAAAGGATACATTTGTTCGGGTCGCGCACGAGTGAGGGATTTGAATCGTCGATTGGCAGAAAATCTTCTTTTTTCTTCTGTACGAATCTTGAAACGTCCTTGATTCCGTATTCTTCTGCGTATTTTTGGAGTTCGCAGTCGCCTGATTTTTCGCAGGTCGTGCATTCGCGGTCGTGGTTCGCCAAAAGCAGCTCCAGAACCGTTTTTCTGATTCTGCGGGTTCTTTCGGTGTTTGTTTTGACTTTGATATTTGCTTCGGGCGGCATTGTGCAGGATGAATTTATCAAAGTTCTGCCGTTGGGGTATTCGACCTCCACAACGCACATTCTGCAAGCGCCGAACTGGGTCAAATCAGGTCTGTAGCAAAATGTCGGCACTGAAAATCCCGCTTTTTTGATAACTTCCAAAAGATTGGGCTCGTCAGTGAACTCAACCGTTTTTCCGTTTACTGTAAGTGTTTTTTTATCGCTCATTATTTTAATCCTTATTTTTTTGTAGATATTGGGCTTTTTTAGCCTCATAGTCAGTTATTATTTTGTCATGCTGAACTTGTTTCAGCATCTCGCCAACATGTAAAGTGAGCTTATAGCCGCTTGATACCAATGGTTAGACCCTGAAACAAGTTCAGGGTGACATCCTGATGTTTTATGACTGCTTAATCGCCTTAAACGGACAAGATTTCAGGCAGGCGCCGCATTTTATGCACTTTTCCTGATTAATCTTGAACGGTGAGCGGACTTCGCCCTCGATTGCGCCGACAGGGCAGTTTCTTGCGCATTTTGAACAGCCTTTGCACAGTTCAGGGTCGATTGTGATTGTTTTCATCGCCGAACATACGCCTGCGGGGCATTTTTTGTCTTTTATGTGTGCAATGTACTCATCCCTGAAGTATTTCAAGGTCGAAAGTACGGGATTTGGCGCTGTTTTTCCGAGCCCGCACAAAGAGCCGTCTTTTACTGCCATTGCGAGTTCTTCAAGCGTGTCCAAATCTTTCATTTCGCCTTTTCCTTTTACTATTTTTTCAAGGATTTTCAGCATATTTTTTGTGCCCTCGCGGCAAGGAACGCACTTTCCGCAGGATTCATGCTGGGTGAAATTCATGAAAAACCTTGCAACTTCAACAATGCAGGTGTCTTCGTTCATGACAACGAGCCCGCCCGAGCCGACCATTGCGCCTGCTGCGATAAGATTGTCGTAATCCATGGGCAAATCAAGGTGTTCTTCGGTCAAACAGCCGCCCGAAGGGCCGCCGATTTGAACAGCTTTGAATTTTTTGCCGTTTCTGATGCCGCCGCCGATATCGAAAACGATTTCGCGCAGTGTCGTGCCCATCGGAACCTCAATAAGCCCCGTATTGTTTACTTCGCCGGTGAGAGCAAAGGTTTTTGTGCCTTTTGAGCGCTCTGTGCCCATTGAGCTGAACCAGCTTGCGCCTTTCAGGATGATGGGGGGAACATTTGCAAGAGTTTCAACGTTGTTGATAAGCGTCGGACGTCCGAAAAGCCCTTTGTTCGCAGGGAACGGCGGTTTCGGGCGGGGCATGCCGCGTTCGCCCTCAATTGAGGCGATAAGCGCGGTTTCTTCGCCGCAAACGAACGCTCCGGCGCCCTCTTTGATATGGATTTCAAAGTTAAAATCCGAACCCATAATGTTTTTGCCGAGATAACCGGCTTCTTCCGCGTCTTTTATGGCTTTTCTGAGGCGTTTGATGGCGAGCGGGTATTCTGCGCGAACGTAGATGTAAGCTTCATCAGCGCCTATTGCAAAACCTGCGATTGCCATGCCCTCGAGGAGCTTGTGCGGGTCGCCCTCCATGACGCTTCTGTCCATAAATGCGCCCGGGTCGCCCTCGTCGCCGTTACATACAACATATGATTTTCCGCCGCGGTTTGCTGCGGTAAATTTCCATTTTGTACCTGTCGGGAACCCGCCGCCGCCGCGTCCGCGCAGACCGGAGTCTTCAATCTCTTTTATTACCCAATCCGGGTCGTTTTTTTCAAGAACTTTATGCAAAGCAGCATATCCATCCATTGCAATTGATTCTTCGAGCGATTCAGCGTTGATATTTCCGCAGTTTGCAAGCGAAGTTCTTGTTTGTTTTGCGTAAAAACCGATATCTTCGTTTTTGTGAACGTGCTCCTGCGTTTTCGGGTCAACGTAGAGAAGTCTTTCTACAGGTTTTCCGTTTTTTATGTGAGATTCGACGATTTCTTCAACATCGTCGGGTTTTACTTTTACGTAGCTGATATTCAGGTCGGGAATAACCACCAGAACGCCTTTTTCACAAAAACCGTGGCAGCCCGTTGGCACTGTTGTCATTTTTTCGTGGTGCGGGAGGGTTCCGACGTTTACGCCGAGTTTTTTGAACCGTTCGATTACCTCGAGCGAGCCGTTAGCCACGCAGCCGGTTCCTGAGCATACCAGAACGCGCAAACCCTGTGATTTTATATGTTCGAGCGCTTTTTCGCGTTCTTTTTCTATATTAATTAATGTTTTTGTCATTATGCACCCTCGCTCTCTTTTTTGTCTTCGTGGATAATCGTGTCAATAACGATTTTTATTGCGTCAGAGGTCATTTGAGGGTAAACTTTTTCGTTTATCACTACAACCGGTGCCAATCCGCATGCGCCTAAGCAGCTGACTGTTTCGAGCGAGAAAAGTCCGTCAACAGTGGTCGATGATCCGTCTTGAAGTTTCAAAGAGGCTTTTATTGCGTCCAGAACGGGCATTGAGCCTCTAACGTGGCAAGCTGTGCCGTCGCAGACTTTGATTTCGTACTTGCCTTTTGGTTCAAGGCTAAACTGCGCGTAGAAAGTAGCCACGCCATAGACGGTTGCGGGCGAAAGACCCTCCATTTTTGTTCCGATGTAAGTCATAACATCCTGAGGCAGGTATCGGAAGACTTCCTGCACTTTTTGTAAGATAGCGATGAGATTTGACTTTTTGTAGCCGTAAGATTCCATTATGGAATCAACTTTTTCGTAGTCGAACCCCGCTTGAGCCGTTGAACTCATTATTTCTCCTTTTTTACCATAAGTTACCATTTTAGTCTGCAATGTTGTTTGTCACAATTTTTAGACCATTAGTGAAAAATCTCACTATTTAAGATAGTACATAAAAAAAGTGAAAAAATCAATAAATTATATAGTGGAGGTTGTCAGAAAGTAGGGTGGGAATAGCGCAGCGGTTCCCACCGCATGGGCTCAGTGCTTTATGATTGGTGGGAATCGCCGCAAAGATTAGAAAATAGCTCTAAAAAATCTTTGTTTAAGCTTTTCCCACCCTACTAAACAACCACTAATATCGTGAAAAAACCGATTCCGTCTTCCGCCCTCGTTTTGTGCTTAAAACACAACTAACGAGAAACGGGGCTGTGCCCCTAAACAACCACTACAATCGTGAAAAAATTGATACCAGCTCCCGCCCTATATTAAAAATAAAATATTTGTAAGAAATGAATTTTTGTGGTAGGGTTTCAGTGTGTAATTAATGGTTTTAATCACTTACTCAGTTTATTGTAAAGGAGAAAACAAACATGACAGAAAAACGAGTATGGTTATTTAAAGAGGGGAACGCTGACATGCGCAATCTTCTCGGCGGTAAGGGCGCAAACCTTGCTGAAATGACTAATTTGGGACTTCCCGTTCCCCCCGGATTGACAATCACAACAGAAACCTGCATGGATTATATCAATCATGGAAACAAAATGCCTGAAGGCGTTATGGACGAAGTAAAAGAGGCATTGAAAAAAGTTGAAGAACAGGCTGGCAAGAAATTCGGCGACCCTGAAAACCCGCTTCTGGTTTCTGTACGTTCAGGCGCAAGACTTTCAATGCCCGGCATGATGGAAACCATCCTCAACCTCGGTATGAACGACCAGACAGTCGAAGGCATGATTAAATTAACCAACAACCCGAGATTCTGCTACGATTCATACAGAAGATTCTTAACAATGTTCGGCTCTGTAGCATGGGACATTGAAAGAATGAAATTCGAAGAATATATCGATAAAATCAAAGCCGAAAAAGGCTACAAACTCGATATCGAGCTCACAGCAGACGACTGGAAATCATTAATCGAACCTTACAAAGCATTAATCAAAGCTGAAACAGGCAAGGAATTCCCGCAGGATCCTTATGTACAGCTTGAAGAAGCTATTGAAGCAGTTTTCCGCTCATGGAACATCCCCAGAGCAGTTGCTTACAGAAACCACTACAAAATTGACCACAACTACGGTACAGCCGTAAACGTTCAAACAATGGTATTCGGAAACATGGGCGATGACTGCGCAACAGGCGTATCTTTCACAAGAAACCCGTCCACAGGCGAAAACAAATTCTACGGTGAATATCTGACAAACGCTCAGGGCGAAGACGTTGTTGCCGGTATCAGAACTCCTCATCCAATTGCGGATTTGGAAAAAGAAATGCCCGAACAGTACAAACAATATGTCGATATTGCTAAAAAACTTGAAGAAGGCTACAAAGACGTTCAGGATATGGAATTCACCATCGAAAGAGGCAAACTCTACATCCTCCAGACAAGAAACGGCAAAAGAACTGCAAAAGCTTCTGTAAGAATCGCTGTTGAAATGGCTGAAGAAGGCATTATTTCAAAAGAAAGAGCAATCGAACTCGTTGACCCGAACCAGCTCTATCAGGTATTGCTTCCTGACTTTGACCCCGCAGCTAAAAAAGAAGCTCACAAAATCGCTCAAGGTCTTGCAGCATCTCCGGGTGCGGCAGTTGGTAAAGTTGTATTCGATACGGAAGAAGCAGCTGAACGCGGCAACGCAGGCGAAAAAGTTGTTCTCGTTCGTTTGGAAACTTGCCCTGACGACATCCACGGTATGATTGCATCTCAGGGTGTTTTGACACTCAGAGGCGGCATGACTTCTCACGCAGCAGTAGTTGCAAAAGGCATGGGCAAACCGTGCGTTGCAGGCTGCGAAGACCTGAAAATCGACCTTAAAAACGAAACTTTGACTGACGCAAGCGGAAAAGTTTACCACAAAAACGACGTAATCTCGCTTGACGGCGGTACAGGCGAAGTTTTCGAGGGCGCTGTACACCTCGTTCCTCCTGTAATGGACGACAACTTCAAAAAACTTTTCACATGGGTTAACGAAGTTAAACAGCTCGGAGTTCGCGCTAACGCTGACACTCCGGCTGACGTTGCAAAAGCGCTCGAACTCGGCGCAGAGGGCGTAGGTCTTTGCAGAACAGAACACATGTTCATGGCTCCGGAAAGACTTCCGTGGGTACAAAAAATGATTATCGCTGAAAACCTTGAACAGAGAAAAGAAGCCCTGAGCCACCTGCTTCCTATGCAGTATCAGGATTTCTACGATATGTTCAAAGCAATGGGCGAAAAACCGATGACAATTCGTCTTTTAGACCCGCCGCTTCACGAATTCCTGCCTTCTAAGGAAGAATTGATTGCAACTGTTGCAAGAAAGAAAGCGCTCAACGAAGATGTTAAAAAAGACGAAGAAATGCTTCACCTCGTTGAATCTATGTCAGAATTGAACCCGATGATGGGTCTTCGCGGATGCCGTCTGGGTCTTACATGGCCTGAAATCAACGAAATGCAGGCAAGAGCTATCTTCTCGGCAGCTTGCGACCTGAAAAAAGAGGGTCTTAACGTAAAACCCGAAGTTATGATTCCGCTTGTAGGGCACGTAAACGAGCTTAAAGAAGCAAAAGCTGTTGTTGAAAAAGTAGCGAAAGAAGTAATGGAAGAAAAAGGCGTTTGTGTTGAATACTTAATCGGCACAATGATTGAAATCCCGCGTGCGGCTCTCACGGCTGACCAGATTGCAGAATACGCTGAATTCTTCTCATTCGGTACAAACGACCTTACACAGATGACTTTCGGCTACTCAAGAGATGACGCGGAAGGCAAATTCCTCAACAAATACGTTGAAAACAAAATTTTGCCGGCTAACCCGTTTGCAACTCTTGACCAGGAAGGCGTCGGACAGTTAATGCAGATTGCGCTCGCTAAAGCAATTCCCGTAAGACCGAACCTCAAACGCGGTATCTGCGGCGAACACGGCGGTGACCCCGAATCTGTTAAATTCTGCCACAGAATCGGCTTGAACTACGTTTCTTGCTCACCGTTCAGAGTTCCGCAGGCTAGACTCGCGGCTGCTCAGGCAGTTATCGAAGAAAAAAAATGCAAAGAATTATGCGGCTGTAAATAAAAAGCGGCAGAGCTGATTCCAGCATATAAATTTAAAGACCCTGCAAGAGATTGCGGGGTCTTTTTTATAAAAAATCATTGCATATCCAAAAACGAAACAAAATCGTCCTTGAAATAGTCTGAACGTTTATAAAATAAAGCGCTTCTCATTGTATTGCGGAAAATAAAGGGTTTTAGCCTGTAATGAACATCGTAAATATCTATAAAATAAGGAATTTCGAGGCTTGAAAGTTTCTTTTTGATTCTTTCAAAACCTTTTTCCGTGTAATTGCCCTCAAAAATCAAATCAATGTCGGAAAATTTTCTATGTGTGCCGTGCGCTCTTGAGCCGAAAATTCTAACAAATTTAATTGTCTTGATTTTTTTCAGTTCATTGAGAAGAATTTCATAATATTCCTCCTCCAACCCGAAAAGCTTCTCCTCAAGCGGCTTTTCTTTGACTTGTTCTGAAATATCGCCAGCTGTGTCCACATCCATGGAGAATTTGCGATAAAATCTGTCTAAAACCTCGAGATATTCATTTTTAAAGTCAGAAGAACGGTTTTTGTCGCCAAGAAAGTTGTTTAAATATTTTATAATTTCAAAACACAGCTCTTTGTTCTCAATATAACCGCGTTTTTGCCCCTCTACAACAACATCTGTCGGAAAAGTTGTTTTTATGTGATTTTCTTCTATTAGCCTTTTCTGGAGAATTTTAATCATCCTGTTGAATAGATTTTTCAAGCCGAAACTTAGGGCAGTGTTATTTTTTGGGCAATATTTCACAAAATCAAGATACAAAGGCGAAAAAGCCTCGACAAATCGCGTTTTCCAGGCAGGATGGTGCATTGATTCTTCAATATATTGCATATCAAAATCCATATTCTTCCTCTTTTTTCATCCTGCTTTTGAAAAAGTCGTTAAACCTGTCGAAAATGGAAAGATATTTCAAATCCAGAAGTTTTTCATGCTCTGCGGTGTTTAGAAAATTGTTGTTTTTTAGTTTTTTCAGCGCTTTTACAAGTTCGAAAAAATCTTTTTCACTGCTTGTGATTTCGAAATTGAGTATGTACAAAATGACGGTTTTTTCTGATTTTGTGAACAGACCGTTATTAAAAAACATGTAGGTGAAAGTTTTGAGCGTTTTTTGGGTAAAATCGTAGTACTTTTTGAAAAAATCTGCTTTTTGCTGTTGTGAAAAATCACTGTAATTGCTTATTAACAGGCGAAAATCATCAGAAAAAATCAGGTAATTTTTCACGTATGTTTTTTTATAATAATCTTTCCAATCCCGAACTTTTTTTATCATATTTCATATTAATCAACAAATATGATGAAATGTAAATATTTTTATTGGAATATTGAAGTAAAAAAATTTTGGTTCTACTATCTTTGTAGAAAGGAAAGTTTATATGTCTATATCAGCAATCAGATTTTTTTCAAATTTAAGCACTCAAAAAGCATCTAACAGGTTCCAGAACAAAGTAAATTCATCACCGGCATTCAAAGGCTACGGCGAGAAAAAAGAAATCCAGCCCGGTGAGGCAGGCTATGGTTCAGGCGCTGGACACTATGAAAACAGACCCTGGGAGGATTGTTATCCTGAGGATTGGGATGGTCCGAGGAGCGGAGCGGGCTATACTCCGGTTTGGGTACCCGATTCCGGTAGCAGCGGCTCCTCTTA
>URHD01000059.1 GCA_900547585.1 uncultured bacterium
GTTCACGTCACTTCGTTCCTTATCACGAACTTTTCTCGGACAATTTCCACCAATCTGCGTATAAAATTGTTTTGTAATAAATTTTTTTGGAGTAAAATATTAAATAACTTGAATGTAATTATGGATTTTACACTCTGAGGCAGGAAAATGAATGAATTAAAAGACAAAGACGAACAATATAACGTTTTTTTGAATTATAGCAAGGAAACCAGAGCCGGACAGGGCTTAAAAAAGCTGTTTTTTGGTTTTTTGATTGTTATTGTTGTGGCTGTTGCAGCGGCTTTTGGCTATATCGCGGCAATCGGCGATGATGTTGACTTCAACAAAGAAACCCTCGCAAAAATCTTTGCAAAACTCGACCCCAAAGCGCAAAAAGGCTTCAATGTGCCCGTTTTCAGCGGACGCCAGACAATAATGATTCTCGGTGTTGATTCGAACGGTGAAAATGCCGACAAATTCAAAGGAACCCGTTCGGACACAATACTTTTGATAAACATTGACGCACGTACCCATTCTGTGAACGCGATTTCAGTGCCAAGGGACAGCAAAGTTTACCTCCCGGGCGACCACGGAGTGCAAAAAATCAACGCAGCACACGCACTGGGCGGTGTTGAAATGACAAAAAAGACAATTGAAGACACTCTCGGCATAAAAGTCAACAAATACGTCGTTATCAACAACGACGGCGTGAAAAAACTTGTTGACGCGCTGGGCGGCGTGCCTGTTTATATTGAAAAAAACATGTTTTACAACGACAATGCCGGCGGGCTGCACATAAATCTGACAAAGGGTCTGCATGTGCTTAACGGCGCGCAGGTTGAGGGCTTTTTGAGATACAGAAAAGACGGTCTGGGCGATATCGGACGTACTTCGCGCCAGCAGTGGTTTTTAAAAGCGCTTCTGGAAAAACTCCAATCCCCTGCTGTAATCCCCAAAATCCCCGAGGTGCTTAATCTTGCCACTACTTACGTAAAAACAGACATGTCCCTTTATGAAATGTCGCACATGGCAGCAATGCTCCGTAATATCGATATGAACGACGTACAATTTGCCACTCTTCCCGGTGCACCGTCGAAAAAAGGCTATATCAGCTACTGGATTCTTGATCCCGAGAAAACTCAGGAGGTTATTGACCGTTTTATTTACAGGGACAAGCCGGATGTCACGGATAAAAAGCTTGTTGCGGGCATTATGTACTCTTTTGACAAAGAAGATGAAGCAATGCGCATAAAAGACGAGCTAAAAGCCAGTGGTTATGAAGTAAATTGCATCGGCAGAGCGCATCTTCCGCATTCTCAGGTCATCGGGCACAACGCAGCCGTTACAAACGAATTTATCGGCTGGCTCAAAAAACGTATCCCTGAAATCCGCTCATCGCAGTTCGTTTACGATCCTGTCCGTATGTACTGCGTTCACAGCGATTTCACCATTATTGTTTCAGGTTCATAATGGAAGAAAAAAATCATAAAAATCTTGCAAAATTAATAGAAATCATTGAAATTCTCCGTTCCGAAAACGGCTGTGCGTGGGACAGAGAACAAACTCATGCAACCCTCAAAAAAAACATGCTCGAAGAAGCCTACGAAGCAGTCGATGCGATTGATGACAATGATTGTGTGCATTTGAAAGAAGAACTCGGCGATGTGCTTTTGCAGGTTGTTTTGCATTCGCAAATTGCAAAAGAAGCGGGCGAATTTGATATCGAAGATGTGGCAAAAGGCATTTCAGACAAGCTCATTCACCGCCATCCGCATGTTTTTGGCGATGTTCGTGTTAAAAATACAACCGAAATTCTACAAAACTGGGAAAAGCTCAAACAGGAAGAAAAAAAGCATAGAAAATCGCTTATGGACGGGATTTCGCGTGCACAATCAGCGCTGATGAGCGCGCAAAAAATCAGCAAAAAGGCGGTTTCTGTCGGTTTTGAATGGCCAAGCGAGAATTCGCTGTGGGAATGCATTTTTTCCGAAATTGAAGAATTTAAAGAAGCAGTAAAAAAACAGGACAAAGAAAACGCCGAAGAAGAGCTCGGGGATATGCTTTTTGCAATAGTGAACCTCGCCCGCTGGCACAAAATCGATGCAGAACAGGCTCTTTTAAAAGCAAACAAAAAGTTTATGGCGCGTTTTCGCAAAATGGAAGAACTTGCGCAGAAAAAGCTTGAAGATTACGATTTTGAAGAATACGACAGGCTCTGGAAATCCGCAAAATCAGCATTAAAATAATATTTTTAATCTAATCTAGTGTCGCCTTAGTCGATTCGCCTACGCGAACCGCCCAAGGCTCACCTTTTCTAATCGTCACTCAAAAAGTTCGTTCACGTCACTTCGTTCCTTATCACGAACTTTTCTCGGACAAATTTTCTCATAACAGATAGCAAATTTTTTTCTTCACATGCTTTGTTAAAATATGCTGATTCAGTCCTCCCCATTCATATCAAATAATCAAAAACATACGTCCTTCAAGGCAATAGCACGCGGTGAAGATTTTTTTTCCAGCGTAAACAGTGATGTTTTAACTATTTCAAATTCTGAAAACCCGTCACTTGTTGAAGCAGCAAAAAATCGCATATTTACGCGTTCTGATACACAAATACGCGGTTTGCTAAAAAAATATCCCCACAAATTTTACGACAAAAGGGACGCATATCAGGATTTGATGTTGAAATTTTTCGAAATGCTTGAAACGCTCAAAAACTCTGAAAATCCTGCGGAAACTTTTAAAAAGTTTTTCCAAAATTTAACCCCCGCGCCCTCCTCACGGGTTCTGCCCGAAATGTCAACAATGGATAGAACAATTTTTCAAGATTCAACGCTGACCGTAGGCGAAAACGCAATCGAAACAGTCTTTGACCGTGAGATTGCGCTCGATTTTACTTCAGAGGAAAAAGCAATAAGGAAAGAAACGATTTCCAGCCTGCTTAAAAACCCGAAAAACAGCGAAAAAGATATAAAAATTCTTTCTCTTCATTTCAGCGAAGAGAATAAAAACACGAGAATCTCAAAAACTGCGCGGGAGCTGAATCTTTCTCCGACCCAGACAAAAAACTATCTGAACAGGGCAATTGTGCACCTCCAGAACAACAACGGCATGCTGCCCAAAGAAGCACAGGAGTTTATTGCAGAATTTAAAAAACATTTCCCCGAAGTAAAACTCAGCACAAAAGAAATTTTGAACATTTACGTAAAAAGCGGCTCCATGCCGCCCCAAAAAGCAGCTGAAAATGCCCGGATAATTGCAGACTATTTCAAAAGCCCGTATTTTACAAAAAAATCTTACGCGGACAGCTTCAAATACTTCCCGGCTCTATATTTCCAGCCGGCGCAAAAAACAATTGAAAATGTTGAAGGCGTAATAAAGGCTCTTGAGCCATACGGGCTTACAAAAGAAAAATACCTGAAAGCCCTTTATTCCCAGCCGCAATATTATCAGGCACCGGAAACAATCAACAGCAATATCTCCGGCCTGGCAAAATTATATTCAAAATACGGAATGACATTGGAAAAAGCGGTCAGCAGCGCGCTGAAATTCCCGAGATTGTTTTTCCAAAGTCCGGAAAAACCCGGTCAAAAAGCACAAGAAATGGAGAAATTGTTTAAAAAAGAGGGGCTTAGCGCAGAAGCCTACGTTAAAGCAATGATGAAATCACCATTTCTTTTCTGTTTTTCAACAGAACACGCTCGCGAAAACATCTTAAAAAGCTCTCAGCTGCTTGAAAGCACAGGTTTGACGCTAAAAGATTTCATTGAAATCGCAATGAAACAGCCAACCGCAATAACACAGCGTCCGGAATTAGTTTCAGAGCACATCAGGCTTGTACAATATATCAGAAAAGACGACAGAGTCGCAAACGGGCTCGCACCTATGAACAAAAGGGAGCTTGTCGCAGCATCTTCGTCGCTGCCGCTCGGTTATTCTAAAGAAAACAGCTTTTTATGTTTTTTAAACAAAAAAATAGCCCGCTGCCTTGGAGAAAAATGCCTTTTGAATATAAATCTAAAAGAAAAACTCCCGCAGCGCCTTGCTGAAATCAATACAAAATCTTTCCATTTTGACATTGTTGAGGGCGAATTTGCGCAGGAATTCATTGATTTTGTGAAAGAATTTTCACAAAAACATTTCGGGAAAAATATTTTTAAAATAAACATCGTTCAAGAGCTCAAAGATGGGGCGGAACTTTTTAAATATTTGAAATAATTACTCCTCGAGCTTGATATATTGCGTTTCTTCCCACTGCAAATCAATATATTTTATTTTTTTGTTCAGGGTTTTGATTTGAGGCAGAATTGAGGCAATGTTTTTAACGCGGTTGTTGATTGTCGAATTCATTTCGCCGAGGCGGACTTTCACGTCTGGAAGCTGGGCGTAAATATCTTTCGGATTTCTGAAATCCAGGTATTTGAGCTCCTCGCCGCTATAATATTCGAGTGTTTTTGCGAGCAGTAGGATTTTTTTGATTTTATTTTCATCCCACGTCCTGTAATCATCGCCTTTTGTGCCATAAGTGAGCACAAGCACGGTTTTATAGGATTTATCCAGGGGAAGATATTCGCGTCCAATGAGTTTTCCGCCCTCGGCAAAAAATGCAATCGGCGCAACATTTTCCGCCGGCGAAATCGTGATAAGCGGCGTGCGTTCTTCAACAATTATATCGAGCCTTGCTGGAAACCAGAAACGCCGGATATAAACTTTCTTCACCGGTTCCAGTGTTTCGATATCTTTTTCGATTTTTGAAGTATCAAAAAGATAAATTGGGCGCTGCGGCACCGGAGTCTGGCGCAAAATCGAGATAATTCTGTATTTTGGCGTGATTTTATTGCCCAGAATCATCAAAGAACCGTTGTTTGCAGAGCTGAATGTGTTTTTTTCAAGATACCACTGTGGAAGTTTGTAAACCTTATACGCCGCAAAAATCAACAGCCCCACCATCAAAAGCCGCAACAGGGCACGCAATCTTCTCAAGCCAAGCTGGCTCCTTCTGACGTTACGCTGCATCTGGTTTATTTTAACCCTGCGCTCAATATTTATATTATTCTCGTAATCAGGTTTTTTCGGTTTCACGTTTTATCTCTATTTGTTCAGTCCCGCGCCGTTGAGGATTATTTGCACAAGTTCATCATAACTTATGCCCATCGCCGCTGATTGAGCCGGTAAATCGCTCAAATCCGTCATTCCCGGGCTTGTATTGACCTCAAGAACATAAGGAATTCCGTCCGCAAGAAGAAAATCAACCCTGCTTACACCGCGGCATCCGCAAATTTCTGCCGCTTTTACGGCAATTTCTTTGACTTTTTGCGTCATTTCGCCGGAAATCTCTGCTGGCACAATGAATTGTGTCATTCCCGCTGTGTATTTTGCCTCAAAATCATACCATTCATTTTTGGGGCGAAATTCGAGAATTTCTGTTGCAAAAATTGTATCGCCATCCTCAAGAACGCCGACAGTCATACTTTTCCCCTCGAGATATTCCTCGACCATAACATCCTGATTGTATTCAAAGGATTTTTCGATTTTTTCCCTGAATTCTTCAAAGTTATTTACCTTGTACATCCCGATACTTGAGCCTTCTGAAACGGGTTTTAGCATTAAAGGCATTTTAAGGTCTTCAATTCTTTCCGCATAGTTTTCGCCTTTTTTCAAAAGAACCGATTTAATCAGCGGAATGTCGGAACTTCTGAGAATATTTTTTGTATGTTCTTTGTTCATGCAAAGTGCGCTCGACATTACGCCGCAGCCGGTATAAGGCAGCTCCAAAATCTCCAGAAGCCCCTGAATACAGCCATCCTCGCCAAAACGTCCATGCATTGCATTGTACGCAACTTCGATTTTCTTTTCAGAAAGGGTTTTTGCGATATTTTTGTCGATATCAATCAATTCCGCGTTTTTGTACCCGAGCCTTTGCAGCGCAGCAAGCACATTTTTGCCAGAGCGCAGCGAAACCTCTCTTTCGCTCGATGGCCCGCCGCAAAGTACGGCTATTCTGGCATTTTCGTCTATTTTCTTTTTAACATCGTATCCCATATTACCTTTTCATCCTTTTCAGGCGTCCCGATATACTCGATTTCGGGCGTCAATTCAATTCTATACTTTTCTTTTACAATATTATACATTTTATTCATAAGATTTGAAACATCAGTTGAAGTAGCGCCGCCGTTGTTCACGATAAAGTTGGCGTGACTTGCCCATACCCGCGCATCTCCATAAGAAAATTCTTTTGCGCCCGCTTTTTCCAATAGGCGCCCCGCAGAGTCATTTTCGGGGTTTTTGAATGTGCTTCCTGCGTTAGGTTCGGCAAGACTTGGCTGTTTGTTTTTTCTAAAGCTGATATTTCGCTCCATCAGCGTGCTTACAGCTTCTTTATCTGCAAATTTCATCTCAAATTTTGCATTTAAGAGCACATATTTTTTCTCCTGCAAAATTGAATGCCTGTATGAAAAATTCATCTCTTTGCCGCACAAAGTAAGGACTTTTCCGGCTTCAACATCAAAAACTTCCGCCTCAACGCAGGTGTCCGAAACAAACTGGTTGTGCGCGGATGCGTTCATATAAACGACTCCGCCGACAGAGCCCGGAAAAATCATAAATTCAAACCCGCTCAATCCCGCTTCCTGCGCCGCTCTTGCAAGCATTGGTGCTTTTACGCCGCATTCTGCTGTGATTATGTTTTTTTCAACTGAGAAATTTTTCATTGAGGTCGTGATTATGACGTCAGAATCCACGCCCTGAGAGGAAATGAGCACATTCGAACAGTTTCCGAGTACAATCGGATTTTTGACGGTTTTTAACAGTTCACAAAACTCGTCGATGCTTTCGGGGAACCACACTTTTCTTGCTTTTCCGCCGATTTTGAAAGTTGTATGTTTTTTGAGTTCGTAATTTTCAAAGAATTTCATTGTTTGCCTTTTTAACCTTTATCCTGACCTGCTTTGCAGGAGATTGCCGCTTCGCGGGATTGACATTATTTGTGTCATCCCCAACATGATTGGGGAGCTCCGGCGCAGCGGTCAAGATTTAACTTTTGCCTCTATTTCAATCAATTTCCCTATTTTCGTGATATCTCCTGCGCCGAGCGTAATCACCATGTCACCGGATTCAAGCTGCGGCGCGATTTTTTTTGCTGATTCTTCGATTGTGCCGCCTGCATAAACTGCGCCGGCTTCTTTTGCGAATTTTTCCGCTGAAACGCCCTCAATCGGGTCTTCTGACGCTGCATAAATATCCACAACGAACAATTTATCCACAGAATCGAACGCTTTTAAAAAGTCCGCCCATAAGCCTTTCAACCTTGAATACCTGTGCGGCTGAAATATCGCAACAAGCCTTTTCGGAGCGCAGTTTTTGGCACTTTCGAGCGTTGTTTTGATTTCGCTCGGGTGATGTGCGTAGTCATCAATGATTTTTATGCCATTAAAGTCGCAAACCGTCTGAAATCTGCGTCCCATCCCGCTAAATGTTTCAAAATGAGGACGAATTTTTTCAAATTCGATTCCGTCCTCCAAAAGTGCGGCACAAACAGCAAGAGCGTTATAGACATTGTGTTTTCCGGGTACAGAAAGCGTGAGATTTCCGATTTTTTCGTCTTTTTTGTAAACATCAAAGCTCGTTTTCATTCCGCTGTGGAAAATGTTTTTCGCTGTGTAGTCAGCGTTTTCGAGCCCGAAAGTTATGGAAAATTTTTCGGGATTTCGTGCCATAAGCTGCCTTGTGCCGTCATTATCGTTGTTAATAATGATTTTTGAGCCCTCTTTCATTTTTGAAAGATGGGTTTGAAAGGTTTCTAAGAGGCTTTCAAAGCCGTCTTTGTAAAAATCAACATGGTCAATTTCCAGATTGTTTATGACACTGATTTCTGGTGAATATTTGACGATTGTGCCGTCTGATTCGTCGAGCTCGGCGACAAAATGCTTGCCGCAGGCGGCTTTTGCGTTCGTATCAAGTTCAGGGATTATGCCGCCAACGCAGTATGACGGCGAAAAACCCGCTTTTTCAAGCACATACGCGCACAAGCCGCTCGTTGTAGTCTTTCCGTGCGTGCCTGAAAAGCCTATGAAATCCGGTTTTTCGGTTTTTCCGAGCCCTTCTGAAATTATTTTCAAAATATCGGAGCGATGATAGACTTTGAGCCCTAGTTCTTTTGCCCTGAGCTTTTCGGGGTTGTCTTCGCGGATTGCGGTGGATGCGACAACGGTCATATCGGGTTTTACATTGTTTGCGTCGTGCCCGATATAGATTTTTGCGCCTTTTTCTTCAAGTTTTTTTGTATATTTGCTCGCCTGAACGTCAGAACCCGAAACCTCGCAGCCCAATTCCAGCAAATATTTAGCCAGCCCGCTCATTCCTATTCCTCCGATGGCAATGAAGTGAAATTTCTTGCAGGCATTTTTATTTTCAATCGTCATATTTCCGTTTTTCCTCTAATTTTCCCGTTTGAGAATCTATTACAATATTATTACAAAAAAATAATGCGTGATACGGATGTTATAAAGAATTTATTAAAATTACCACCCGTTTATTGACATAAAAACTCAAAAAATTTATGCTGAATAAGGAAGTGAGGAAAGCCAAGTGTGCAGAATAGGTGCAATAAAGTCAAAAAGATATTTACATCCCTCTAACGCGTTAAGGCTAATGCGTTCGCAGCAAAAAGGGCACGATAACTCGGGCTTTGCGTTCGTAATGCAGGATTTGGGCGGGATGTTTGAGAATTACAAGGATCTGCCGGTGCTTTCAATGGCGTGCACAAACGACGGTATGCACATTGCGGAGGATATTTTGCACTCAATCGGTTTTGTCCGCGTAATGCAGTGGTCGCCAGACGTTCATCCGCATGAGGGTTTGAATATTGAACCTATGCCAAACTACGTTTTTGAGGTTTTTAACTACCCGCATTCATACAAATACGCGCCAAAAGAGGAAAAAGAAGAACTTTTGCTTGATACGCGCTTAAAATTGAGAAAAGCGCTCGAAGAAGCGGACGAGGGTTATGTTTATTCGTTCTGGCCGGATGTTCTGACCCTGAAAGAAATCGGCGACCCCAGAGATATCGGCACATACTTCGGTTTGTGGGACGAAAATCAGGATTTCACGGCAAAAATCATCACCGCGCAATGCCGCCAGAACACAAACTACGATATTGTCCGCTATGCGGCTCATCCGTTCTTTTTGCAGGGCTACACGACCCTTGTGAACGGCGAAAATACCTTTTATGAAAAAAACAAGCTCTTTCAGGAGAACCTTTACAAGGGTTATATCGGCTTTGAGAGCGATTCCCAGTGCTTTTTATATACATTGCACTACGTGAACAAAATTTTGAAATGGCCGTTGAAATATTTCAAACACGTAATCACTCCGCTGCCGTTTGCAGAAATGCAAATGCGTGATAACAGCGAAATTTTGATGAGAATAAAGGCTTCTCTGGCAAATCTTGAAATTAACGGCCCGAATGCCGTAATTTCCGTAACTCCCGACGGAACGCTCTTTACAACGTGCGATTCCAAAAAACTCCGCCCCGTTGTAGTCGGAAAAACCGATGATACGGTGATTATCACATCCGAAGTTACCGGAATTAACGAACTTATGCCCGACAGGGACATTTCTGAGGATATTTATCCTGATGAGCGTGAAATGGTCGTTGTCGGAAGCGATTTGAATGTTGAAAGGTGGAAACAATAGATACCCGTGATATAAAAACCAACGATATCTGCAAAAATGACCTGAAATGGCAGATTGAATATAACCCGCAACGCTGCACGCTGTGCGGAAAATGCGTCGCAGCCTGCACTTTTAATGCAATCAGGGTAAATGTTGAAAGACGCCGCAAAGTCTATTCAGAAGGGCCATTGCCTGACCCGCACGTAAAATGGATAACAGAACCCGTGATAAAACAGGTCGTAACCTGCAACAAAAACTGCGTGGGCTGCGGAATGTGCGCAAAAGTATGCCCGAACGAGGCAATAAAACCGGTTTTCAACGAAAATAACCGCTATAACGTAATGTTCAGAGCTGAAAACGCCGAATCGCCAAAAAGAGGCGGCAGAAGCAACCTCCACACCGAAGGAAGAACGCTCGACAAAATCAAAATCGGCAGAATTTCGCAGATGACCGACCCGTCATTGGACGCAATGCGCCATACATTCGATATTCTGGCGCCTTTCGGGCGCGTAATGCCTCCGGAATCGCTGCCGTTCATTGTTGAGGACGGCGATTTGAAAATGAACCGCTCAATGCCGACTACGAACTGGATTTACCCGATTATTATCGGCGATATGTCCGTGGGCGCGCTTTCTACGAGAATGTGGGAGGCTGTTGCGATTGCGACGGCTTATTTGAACGAAGTCGTCGGTTTGCCGGTCAGAATGTGCTCGGGCGAAGGCGGAATGCCCCAAAAACTGCTGAAATCGCGTTATTTGAAGTACATGATTCTTCAAATCGCGTCAGGGCACTTTGGCTGGAACAGAATTATCAACACAATGCCCGAAATGACAGAAGATCCCGCCGGGATTTTGATAAAAATCGGTCAGGGCGCAAAACCGGGCGATGGCGGGCTTTTGCTTGCTAAAAAAGTTGCACGTCACATTCAGGAAATCCGCGGCGTTCCAAAATCGGATCTACTTTCGCCGCCGAATCATCAGGGGCTTTATTCAATTGAAGAAAGCGTCCAGAAGATGTTCTTGTCAATGAATGCGGCGTTTAAATTCCGCGTTCCCGTTGCAATCAAGGTTGCTGCTTCGACCACGAGCGTAAGTGTTTACAACAATTTGCTGCGCGACCCGTACAACATTGTCGGCGGGTTCTTCCTTGACGGAATTGCCGGCGGAACGGGCGCTGCGCACGAGATTTCGCTTGATCATACGGGGCATCCGATTGTGTCGAGGCTCCGTGACTGTTATCTTGCTGCTGTTCATCAGGGCAAACAGGGTCAAATCCCGCTCTGGGCAGCTGGTGGGCTCGGTATGAGGGGCACGCTTGCGGCTGACGCGTTCAAAATGATGTGTTTGGGTGCAAACGGCGTGTTTACGGGCAAATTAATACTCCAGATTGCCGGCTGCGTCGGCAACGATTTCGGAAAATGCAACGCGTGCAACACGGGACTTTGCCCCGTGGGCATTACAACCCAGAACAAAACACTTATGGACAGGCTCGATGTCGATAAAGTGGCTGAAAACATCGTAAACTACTTCATAGCAACGAACACCGAGCTCAAAAAGCTCCTTGCGCCCATCGGAAACAGCACTCTGCCCGTCGGACGCTCGGATGCGCTTATCACTGTTGATAAAAACGTCGCCACAAGGCTGAATATTCAGCATGTCTGCTAAAACTATGGTTTTGAGCCGCAAAATCCGCCAAAAACCTTAAAGAAACGAAAAAATTATGAACAAATTTATTATAAACAGCTTAATGAACGACAAAAGGCTCTCTACGCAGGAGCTTTTGCAGATAATTTACAAAAAAATCGACGAGGGATTTACGGAATTTGAGATAACCGGCTCCGGTCAGCACAATATCGGCGGTCCGCTCTGGACAAACGACGGACAGCCGCTCGAATTCAACGTAAAAAACCCCGGACAGCGCGTAGGCTCAATGGGTATGCCCGGAACGCGAATCGTCGTGAACGGTTCTGCTCCTGCTGATGTAGGCTGGTTGAATTCCGGTGCGGAAATCATCGTAAAAGGCGATGGCGGCGACACGACAGCACATTGCGCGGCCAGCGGAAGAATTTTCATCGGCGGACGCGGCGGGACCCGCCCCGGGGCCCCCTGTCCGCGT
>URHD01000060.1 GCA_900547585.1 uncultured bacterium
AAAAGTTCGTGATAAGGAACCCTCTGCCGCCCGCCCCGCTAATGGCGGAAGCCGGAACGATTGAGTATCGTTTTGTGAGAGGTAATAATCGACTAAGGCCACACTAGACTAAATCGGCTAGTACCCGGGAGGTCTGATTCCGGGCATTATCAGGTTGTTCAGCGCGCCGTATCCGGGATTGTAGTCGTCGTAATCTTTGACTGATCGGTTCATCGGGTCAGATTCTTTTTTCTCTTCGCTGACCGGTTTAATTTTTTTCTTTTTGTTGGATTTGCCAAAGTTTTCGGGGTCGTTGAGGATGAGTTTTTTGAATTCAACCTCAGAGTTTTCGGTTCCGACTGCCATATTTATACCGAAAGTTGTATTTTGCCTGAAAGCGTCATATCCAAGCAGAACTTTGAAGTCATCAGGGCCGATTACGACATAGAATCTGTTTTCCTGGAATGTTTTGTCGTTCGGAGTGTCCGAAAGCGCAATCATTGCAGAATACATAACAGAAAGATATTTGTTTATGCGTAAGGATTCGCCGAGCTGTATGCTGGATTTTCCATAAAAGTATTTATCAAACCAGAATGGAGAATCTCCGGCAGAACCGCCCAGATAATAAGCTAAGAATTGCTGCCATCCACGGTATTGAGTTCTTAGTGTGGGGCCTACTCTTATAAGCCCGAAAGTATCGCCGGTTCCGTATAAAGTTGCTGTGGATTGGAGGCTCATACCAAAATCAAGTCCGAATTTTGCGTCAGAATTGCGATAACTGTAAATACCTTTGTAAGTTTGTGTTTGCCATCTGAATCTGGCAGTTGAAAAGTTTCTGGTTTCGCTCCAGTCTTTGAACAAACCTGCTGAATAACGTTGTGAAAATGTGAGTCTCAGGTCTTCACTATTGACAGTATCAGGTTGGAATACTAACTGTGCACCGTATTCCGGCATTCTGCCGCCCATCCACCATTCGTTCATATATGCATTGGAACCGTATTCCGCCCAAACGTGTTTTGTGAACTGATGGCGTCCTCGCATCACGAATTTTTGGCGTGCGGTGCTGTATCCCATGTCTGTTCTGTTATATGCGTTTTGAAAACGTGCAAAACCGCCGAATCCGATTTCGCTGTCATCGTAGTTGACCATCGGGCCGAGTTTTAATGTTGAAGAAAACGGAAGCTGGAAAACATATGATGGAGCGATGAACGCACCGAGGTTTCTGCGGCCGCCGAATTCAATCATGTTTGTTTCAATGTAATCCTGTTCTTTGTCCGTGTAGATTTTGATTTTTCCGGTGCTGCCGATTTTCAAATCCTTAAGAAATACATCGGATTTTTCCAGTGTAACTACATCTCTGTCTTTGTAGCTGTCGATTATGATTACTTTTGATTTTAGATTCCATTCATTGTTATATTTTTCCTTGATAAAATACGAACGTTCAAATCCGTCTTCAAGCATTGGTGTTTCAAAAGAATATGGCGAACGTACAGCAAGTTTAAATGTCTGACTGTCAGTGAATCTTGCGGTTCCTTCCATAGCTTCGACTTTGGCTTTGTTGATGTTGCCGGATTTTGCTCTAATCTGGATATTCATATGTTCCATAACCGGTTCTGCAATCAGCGCATTGTCTTCATTAAGGTTGATGTGGACATAATCACCTGTGAGCTGCTCTCTGTCGCGGGTTATAATGATGTTGTCATAGGCTTTTATGTAGTTGGAATCATGGTTAAAAATGATTTTGTCTGCCGTCATTGTAGAATTTTGTTCAGGAAAAGTCACTTTTGCATGGCCGATTGCCTCAAATTCGTGCCTGTCGGGGAAATACTCGATTATGTCGCTATCAACCTGAACATTAGTCATTGGCGATTGTGCTTCTGAAGAGATTTCTTCTTTGTTTTCATTATCTTTTGAGGCTTTCTCTGTTTTTTCTGCCTCTGAATCAGTATTTTTTTCAAGAATAGAGAAGAATTTTTTCTTTTGTTGAGGGGTTTCCGGCTCCGGACCCGATGGGTTTTCTGCTGCGTTAATCTCCGGTGTATCAAGGCTTTCTGCACAGCGGGCAAAGTTAGCCCCGCCAATCAAAATTCCTAATATTAAAAATGTAAGCAGTGTTTTTTTCATTTTTTTCCTTTTAATTAGAGATAATTTAGCGGATTTTGGGGTTTTCCGTTTACCCTGACTTCAAAGTGGCAGTGCGGGCCTGTGCTGTAACCTGTTGAGCCTTCGTATCCGATAGTTTGCCCTTTTTTTACTGTTTCACCGGCGCTTACTATATAGTTTGACATATGTCCGTAGAGAGTTGTAGTCGCTTTACCATTATACAATCCGTGGTCAAGGATGACAACTTTCCCGTAACCGCCGTACCAGCCGGAATAAATGACTTTTCCGCTGTTAGCAGCACGGATTGCGCCACCATTCGGGCCGCCAATGTCAATTCCGGAGTGGAAAATGCGGCTTTTGAATATGGGGTGGGTTCTGTATCCAAAAGGTGAAGTAATCGGGCCTGCAATGGGTTTCATAAAGCCCGAGGTGATTTTTACTGTTGAATTCTGGGTATTTCTGTTAATCATGCTGCCGATTTGCTCGGATTGTCTGGCGAGTTCTCTTTCGGCTTTTTCGTAGTATGCTTTGTTTGTTCTGTATTTTTGGATTGAGGATTTGTTGCGGTTAATGGCTTCCTGGATGTCTTTTTGCTGGGAATTTATATTTTTAATAGAATATGCAATGATTGATTTTTGCTGCGCAATCTGATTTCTGAGAGATCTGGCGCGTTCTGTTTTTGCTTTAAGGTGCGCAAGGCGTTTTTTGTCCTTTTTGGTTATTACATTTTGATAATAAATCCTGTCAAGAAAGGTATTCATGTCAGTTGTTGAAAGGAGTAGCTGAAACATTCCGCGGCGCTGCTTTTTAAAAATCTGCCTCACGCGATTTCTTGCTTTAAACTGGGTTTGAACCAGATCGGATTCGACCTGCGCGAGCTCTCTTTCTGCTGATGAAAGGCGTTCTTCGGCGGTTGAGTATTGTTTTTGGTTTTCTTTAAGGCTCTGCTCGGAACGCTCAAGTTTTCGCTGATTTTTGTAGAGTTTGTTTGTTTCCATTGACTCGAGCATTTTGAATTTTACGACTTTAGCGTGGGTTTCTTTCCTTTTTTTCTCAATATGATTTGTCGCCAATACACTATTGGCGCCGAAAGCGAATATAATGAGTAAAGTAAAAGCAGCCTTTATTAACCGGCTAAAATTTGTCATAAATTAAATCCCGAACAGTTATTTCATTGTCAACATAGACATGATTACAGGTGCAATCGTGAAGCCGATGAAAGTTACGGCGATAACAATAATTATAACTTTCTGATTCTGTCTGAAAAATTCCATTATTTTCCCCTCTCCAATATTCAGCGTGCATTGTTCTGAACTTGTTTCGGAACCCCTCGCGAAACGGGTCAAAGATTCCTTAATATCTATTTTACATGCAAAATGTCCCATTTACAACTTTTAGTAACAAAAAACGGGTTAAATATTAAGCTTTAACCCGTTTTTTGTAAATTTTTTTGTAAAAAATCTAAGCTTCTTCCGCCTCATCAACAGCAGCGAGCTGTTTCTTTTTCAAATTGTGCATCACCGCATCCACCAGAAACTCGTAGGATTTCATTTTTGTGATTTCTGGCGTGAATTCTTTGATTAAAGTTTCGCGCACCATTGCCTCGAGCTTTGCGTCGGCAGATTCTTTCTTATCGTCCGCACAAATCATATCTATATATTTAGAATTTATTTTATAATCCTGAATCTGGGAGAACATAAGCCATTTGAGCTTAGGTTTAATGGATTTTAACTCTTTTACGATTTTCGCATCTTTTAAATTAAACATTTTAACCCCACCTGTTGGTTTTTTGCTTCACACACAATTATAAAGTAAGCTCAAAACTTAAATTTACTCATTTGTGCCATGCTCTTAACAATTTGTTACTTTAAAAGCATTTTCCTATTTTTTTTCGGGGTTGTCAACCCGTTAATATTTTGCTCTTCTCTCCTAAAAGCATACCTTTAGTTTGCGTAGGGTGAGAAAACCCCAAACAAGGGTTTTGGGAATGTATTTTTCAATCTTTAAGGCGATTCCCATCGATTATTAATCGTGAAATCCTTGCGGTGGGAACCGCTTCGCTATTCCCACCCTACTAGCTAACTTTTAGAATCTGTGTAGGGTGGGAATAGCCCAAACAAGGGTTTTGAAATGCATTTTTCAATCTTTACAGCGGTTCCCACCGATTATCTAGCGGCAAAAATCATGCATAAATTAAACCCGTCTTTCGCCCTATATAAAAAAAATGTTTGCAGTACAATAAAATTACGGAAAAAATTCAAATTGGAGTATAAAAATGGAAGAAGTAAGAGTAAGAATTGCCCCCTCTCCGAGCGGAAACCTCCACGTGGGAACAGCAAGAACAGCATTGTTTAACTATCTATTTGCAAAGAAAAATAATGGAAAATTCGTTTTAAGAATAGAAGACACCGACCTCGACCGCTCAAGTCAGGCATATATCGACAATATTTATGACAGCTTGAAAGCCCTCGGGCTCAACTGGGACGAAGGTCCCGATGTCGGCGGCCCGTACGGCCCTTACCAGCAGTCAGAAAGATTCGATATTTACCCGAAATACGCCCAAAAACTCATCGACGCGGGCTATGCGTACGAATGCTTCTGCACGCAGGAAGAACTGGAAGCTGAAAAAGAAGATTCCATCAAAAATCATCGCGCACATAAGTATTCCGGCAAATGCAGACACTTGAGCGAAGAAGAAAAAGCCAAATTGAGAGCCGAAGGCAGAAAACCCTCAATCCGCTTCCACGTGCCCGAAGACGGCGAAACAAAATTCAACGACCTTGTTAAAGGCGAGCTGAAATTCGACAACAGCCTCATCGGTGATTTCGTAATAATGAAATCAAACGGCACTCCGACTTACAACTTTGCGGTTGTAATCGACGATATGGAAATGAAAATCAGCCACATCATCCGCGGTGAAGACCACATCTCAAACACCGCAAAACAAATCCTTATCTATGAAGCGCTCGGCGCAGAAGTTCCGAAATTCGGGCACCTCGGCATGATTCTTGCGCCCGACAGAAGCAAACTATCCAAAAGACACGGCGCAACTGCGGTTTCCGAGTTCGTTGAAAAAGGTTATTTAACAGAAGCGCTGATAAATTTCGTTGCATTGCTCGGCTGGTCGCCCTCTGACGGTCAGGAAATCAAAACTCTCGACGAAATCGCCGCAGATTTCAGAATCGGCGAGGTTTCTTCGTCAAATTCAATCTTTGAATACGACAAGTTGAACTGGATGAACGGTCAGTACATCAAAAAAATGGATATCAAGGAGCTTTGCAAGCTTGTGAAGCCGTTCCTTTCAAAATACGACCTTTCTGAAATGTCAGAAGAAAATTTTGAAAAAATGGTTTTCGCAACACGCGAGCCCATCACGATTCTTTCCGACCTTGAGCATGATTGTTCATATTTCTTCGGTCAGGACGTTGAAATCGAGCCCGAAGCCCGTGAAAAAGTCCTCGACACCGAACAGGGACAAAAAATTCTCAAATATATAATCGAAAATGAAATCGATAAATGGGATTTTGACAACGATGAAAAACTCCACGAGCAGCTCGCTGATTTTCGTGCATATTTCAAAGAACAGGGCATAAAACCCAAAGAAACAATGTGGGTGCTGCGCGCAGCCGTTTCAGGCAGAACACGCGGCGCGGATATGGTCGTTATTCTTGAAATTCTGGGCAAAGAAAGAGTCGCCCGCAGAATCAAAGCTGCAATTAAGTAAAATGCGCCAATTTCACCTGAATAACAACTCAAAAACAATAATAGTCTTTTTTTGCGGCTGGGGCTCGGACGAAATCCCGTACCTGCCGCTGAAAACGGACTGCGACATGCTGTTTTGTTCGGATTATACTGAAATCCCCGGCAAAATCGACTTTGATTTTTCAAAATATGAAAAAAAATACTTAATCGGCTTTTCTTTCGGGGTTTATGCAGCGGGGCTGTGCGTTGAGCGGGGTTTGCTGCCTGAATTTGATAAAAAAATCGCGGTGAACGGCACTTTGATGGCTGTTGACGAGGAATTCGGGGTTCCGGAGAAAAAATTCCTGCTTTCGATGAAAATGGACGAAACTACCGTGAAAAAATTCAGAGCGCGCCTGTTTTACAGGGAAAACGACCTGAAAACCTTTGAAGAAAACCTCCCGCAACGAAATGCAAAAAGCTGCACGGACGAACTTCTTGCGGTGCAGGAATATGTAAAGAAAAATCCCTGCCCGAAGTGCGATTTTGACACGATTTATACGGGAAAATACGACAAAGTCATTCCTGTAAAGAATCAGAAAAATTTTTGGCAAAATAAATGTTCTTGCACTACAATTGATTTAGAAAACGGACATTTTCCGTTTTACGGGTTTGAGAGCTTTGAAGAAATTATAAAAACCCCTTGTCTGAATCATGATTAACAAAGAACTTGTAAAATTAAGATTTGAAAAGAATTTGAGCACCTACGATAACTCAGCGCTGGTGCAGCGTAAAATGGCAAAAATTCTCGTTGAAAAAATTGCGGCACTTTGCGGCACGAGATTTGCAAAAATCTTTGAATTCGGCGTGGGAACGGGCTTTTTGACCCGTGATATCCTTGAAAAAATCAGCTTTGATGACTACTGCGCAAACGATATCATGGAAGAATCGGGCGATTACGTCAAAAGAATCATTAAAAACGTGAAATTTCTTCAAGGCGATATCGAAAAAATTGAACCGGACGACAAATACGACCTTATTGTTTCAAACGCTGTTATGCAGTGGGTTCTGGACTTTGACGAGGTGGTTTTGAAGATGAAAAATCACCTGAATGACGGTGGATGCTTTGCTTTTACCACTTTCGGCGAAAAAAATTATTACGAAATCAAAGAAACAACCGGACTTTCTCTGAATTACCTGAAATCCGAAACCCTGCGCCAGAAATGCGAAAAATACTTCGACATTCTCTATCTTGAGGAGGAAATTGCGGGTTTGTACTTTGATTCGCCGCTTGATGTTTTGCGCCACATCAAATCCTCGGGCACAAACGGCTTAAAACCTTTAAAATGGACTTTTTCCAAACTCAAATCCTTTGAAAAATTTTACCTTGAAAATTTCAAAGAAAACAGCAAAGTAAAACTTACCTACAACCCGATTTTTGTTGTTTTAAGGGCAAAAATGTGATAAGATTTTGTTAAAATCGGTTTGTCATTCCGGACTCGCTCCGGAATCTCCTGCGCAGCAGGTCAACCGGACAAGATAATGATGGAGTTAAATTATGGCAAGAATAATCAGACCTACATGGGCAATCAGATGTGTACAATCCGGCTGTAGAGCACTTTTTGAAGTAGCCCAGCTCGAACCCGGCAAACAGCAGGAAGTTGTCTGCCCCAACTGCGGCGAACATTACCTTTATCCCGTTATTGACGGAAATGACGACAATCAGGAATAATGTCAGGTAAGGCTTATTACCCGTTTAGTGAATATTTAAAGGAAAAATTCGGCGCGAAAGTCTATAAAATTACTCTCGACGCCGGTTTTAGCTGCCCGAACCGCGATGGAACAATTTCTTCGGGCGGATGTATTTTTTGCGACGCAGGCGGAAGCTTTTCGCAGGCGCATTCGAACCTTTTGAGCATTGAAGACCAGATAAACGCAGGCGTTGCCTCGCTTTCGGCAAAATTCAAGGCAAAAAAGTTCATGTCCTATTTTCAGGCTTACACAAATACCTACAAGCCGGTAAATGAGCTGAAAACCATCTACGACAGCGCTTTAAAACACCCTGATATCGTCGGAATCTCAATCGGAACGCGTCCTGACTGCGTGGATGATGAAAAATTGAATTTAATTGCCGGTTACGTTGAAAATTACGAAACATGGGTTGAATACGGGCTCCAATCGGTTCATGATGCGACTTTGCGCTTTATTAACCGCGGGCATGATTTTAAAAAGTTCCTCGAAGCCTACGAAAAAACAAAATCGCGGGGCATAAAGGTCTGCGCGCACGTGATTTTGGGTTTGCCGGATGAAACGCGTGAAATGATGATGCAAACCGCCAAAACGCTTGCAGATTTGGGTATTGACGGGGTGAAAATTCATGACCTTTGCGTAATGAAGAATACCACACTTGAAAAGATGTACGAAAAAGGCGGCATAAAGCTTCTTGAGGAGGATGAGTACGTGGAGCTTGTGTGTGATTTTCTTGAATTTTTGCCGCCGGAAACCACAATTCACCGCCTTGCGGGCAACGGTTTGCAAAAATTGAAAGTTGCGCCGTTGTGGCTGAACAAGAAGTTTGAGGTTTTGAACAAGATTGACAGGTGTTTTGAAATGCGCGGGACAAGGCAGGGGAGTGCATTAAGGGCCGGGTGTTAAGGCGTTGAAAAATATAATATTCCATTTTTTGACCTGGAAAATTGTTTTTAAGACTTCATTGAAACCACAATCGCAACCCAGTTTTCCTGCTTAAGAATCTCTACAACATTCAAATCATGTTTTTTAACCGCATCAAGCACAACCTGCTGCTTTTCGTCCAAAATTCCGCTCAAAACCATCTTCGCATCGGGCTTCATAAGCTTTTTTAAGTCGCCCATGATTTCTGCAAGAACATTGTGCAAAATATTCGCAGCAATAAAGTCAAATTTTTCCCTCAATTCGTCAGCCGTGCGGTGTGAGAACTCAATTTTGTCGAGAACATGATTTACCTGTGCATTATCAACCGCAACATCAATCACAAGCGGGTCGTTGTCAATCGCCACTGCCTTTTTTGCCCCGCATTTTATCGCCGTAATCGCCAGAATCCCCGAGCCTGTGCCGATATCCGCCATGTAAGCGCTTTTTTCCATGTATTTTTCAAGCGCCTGAATGCAAAGCTGCGTGGTAGCGTGCGTTCCCGTGCCGAACGCAGAGCCCGGGTCAAGATTTATCAAAATTTCGCCTTTATTTATTGTGCATTCTTCCCATGTGGGGCAGATTATGACGTGTTCGGACGCGTGGGTGGGCTTCCAGTGCTCTTTCCACTTTTTTGACCAGTCCTGATTGATGATTTTTTGCGTTTTTACCGACCATTCGCCCAGTTCTTCGTCTGTAAATCCGGCTTCTTTCAGGTTGTTTTTTGCTTCGTTGAATATTTTTTGGATTTCAACAGGTGAAAAATCCTCAGGCTCAATCAAAACATACCCTTTGGCTACATTGTTTGTAGTTTCAATAAGCTCTAAATCTTTCCATTTTTCTTCAGCCTGAACAACGCCCTCGCATTCAAACTGCGCAAAAAATACGTCTGTCACAAGCTCGATTGCGGATGGATTGATTTTTACTGAAATCTCGTAATAGTCTTTCAAAATATGTTCCTTATTGAGGTTAAAGTTGTGCAGAAAGCTCATCTTGCACTGTTTTGGCATATTTCCCCGGAATGAGGGCTTATACTTCGTGAAATTTTCACTTAAGAATTAAAAACGCCCATTCTTCTGAACTTGTCATACCTGTCGTTTTTAAGCTGTTCGGGCGACATTTTTTTCAGCTCTTCGAGCGACGCAAGAATATCTTTTTTCAGCTCCGCACCGATAAAATCATAATCATAATGCGCGCCGCCCATGGGTTCTTTGACGATTCCGTCGATGATTTCGAGTTTCATCAAATCTTGCGCGGTAATTTTCAGCGCATTTGCCGCATCGCTTGCTTTTGCTGCGTCACGCCAGAGAATCGACGCGCAACCCTCGGGTGAAATTACTGTATAATAAGCATGTTCAAGCACGAGCACCTTATTTGCCACAGCAAGCCCCAGAGCTCCGCCGGAGCAGCCTTCGCCGGTGATTACAGCAACAATCGGGACATTCAGCTTTGCCATTTCTTTCAAATTCACCGCAATCGCAATGCCCTGACCGGTTTCTTCGGCTTTTATGCCCGGATATGCGCCCGGAGTATCAATCAGGGTAACAATCGGCAGCCCGAAACGGTTTGCATGCTCAAAAAGTCTCAAAGCCTTGCGATAACCCTGCGGCTGCGGCATTCCAAAGTTGTATTCGAGGTTTTCTTTGGTAGATTTGCCTTTTACCGTACCAACAATTACAACAGGCTGATCGCCGATTTTGGCAACGCCGCCGATTATGGCTCTGTCGTCACTTCCCTCGCGGTCGCCGTGCATTTCAACAAAATCAGTGGTCAAAAGCTGAATCCAGTCCAAAAAATTCGGGCGGTTTGGATGACGCGCGATTTGGAGCTTCTGGATAGGCTGCAAATTTTCATACAATTCTTTTTTGTACTCATGAGCCTGAGTTTCAAAGGTTTCAATTTCTTTTGAAAGGTCCATACCTGATTCTGTACTCATTTTTTTTAACTCTTCAATCTTTTCTTCTATTTTTATAATCGGTTTTTCAAAATCCAGTTTCATCATAATTGTCTATTCCTAATTATAGCGTGGTCGCGGTTATTTTTTGTGCAGACGCAATATTTTTGCAAGCGTTTCTTTCAATTCGGAGCGTTTTGCAATAACATCAACCTGCCCGTGTTTCATAAGGTACTCGGCTGTTTGGAAATCAGCGGGAAGTTTTTGGCGAATTGTTTGCTCAATTACTCTTCTTCCTGCAAATCCGACCCTTGCACCTTGCTCGGCAATGATAATATCGCCCAGCGTGCCAAAACTTGCCGTAACACCGCCATATGTCGGGTCTGTGAGGATGGTTATGTACAAAATTCCTGCCTCGTTGAGCCTTGCGACCGCGCAGCTTGTTTTTGCCATCTGCATAAGGCTCAAAACGCTCTCCTGCATGCGTGCGCCGCCTGATGCTGTTACAGCAACCATCGGAATTTTGCGTTTCAGCGCTTCTTCCATCATTGCTGTGATTTTTTCACCGACAACGCTGCCCATTGAACCGCCCATGTATTCAAAATCCATTACAGCGCAGGCGATTTCTTCACCTTCTACTTTACCTATGCCGGTGATTACCGCGTCATTGAGGCTGGTTGCGGCAGAAGCACGTTTTTGGCGCTCTTTGTAAGATTCTGTATCAACGAACTCCAACGGATCGGACGGAGCAATGTTTTTGAACATTTCTTCAAAGGTTCCGTCGTCAAAAAGCTGGTAAATTCTGGTTCTTGCATTTATTCTGAAGTGATATCCGCACTGCGGGCAGACCATCATGTGTGCTTCGAGCTCTTTTTTGGGCAGCTGGGCGTTGCAATTAAAGCATTTTACCCATAATTTCCCGATATTATCATCAATTTTCACTTCTGCGGGGCGCGCAGCGTGTTGTTGTTCTTTTCTGGTTTCAAACCAATCCTGAAGTGTCATTTCTCTTCCCCTTGTTAGGTTTTTTCAACTCATTATACACCAAAAATTTTTCTATGAAAGTTTATGAAACGAATTGTGAATTAAACTGCTGCAAAAGTTGTATGTGAGCTTGCACAGATGGAAAAGGTTGGTGTACAATGTTTTTAATATAAAGGTGTCCGAGAAAAATTCGTGATAAGGAACGCAGTGACGTGAACGAATTTTTTGAGT
>URHD01000061.1 GCA_900547585.1 uncultured bacterium
ACCTTCCCTTCCTATTAAAGTATTGCTCCAATCGTTTCGATTAGAGCTTTTTTTTTGTTTTTTATATTGGACTGGAGTCGGATGCAATTTTTTCACGATTTTTGTGGTTGTTTAGGGACACAGCCCCGTCGGTTATATTGACGAGGTTTTGAGATGAGGAAGGGCAGAAATGGATGTTGTTATAATTTTTTCAACGAGTGATAGAAGAGTTCTCTTTGTAGTGACTATGGAGGAGGCTCCTAAAACATGGAAGCTTATCTATAACGTTGAATGCCGGGGGAATCGGAACGTAAAAGAGAACTCTTCTATCCCGGCACACCAATATCCCGATAAAAACTAAAACGGAAACTTCCCGCCAAACCCGCCTGGCATTTTAGGTATTTTGGGCATTTTCATTTTGCCTTTTTTCATCCGGTCGGAAACCTGAGAAAAACCTTTCATCATCTTTCTCATCTGATCAAACTGGTTAATAAACTGATTAATCTGATGCAACTCCATCCCGCAGCCTTTTGCAATACGTTTTTTTCTGCTGGAATTGATAAGAGCCGGATTGTCGCGTTCTTCCGGGGTCATGCTTGAAATAAATGCCTCAATTTTTTTCAACTGCTTCTCACCCTCGTTCGCAATAAGTTGCTTATCATCCTTTTTTAGCCCGGGAATCGGGAGCATTCCGAGAATCTGGTCAATCGAGCCAAGATTTTTCATCTGTTTTTGCATATTTAGAAAATCATTGTACGAAAATTCTGCCTTGCGCATTTTTTTCTCGAGTTCCTGCGCCTGCTTTGCGTCAAAATTCTCCTGCGCTTTCTCAACCAGTGAAACAATATCGCCCATCCCGAGAATCCTTGACGCCATGCGTTCAGGGTAAAAATCCTGCAGTGCATCAAGCTTTTCGCCAACGCCTGTAAGCTTAATCGGTTTGTTTGTGCAGTAAACAACGCTCAAAGCCGCCCCGCCTCTGGAATCACCGTCCAATTTGGTCAAAACCAGCCCTGTAATCTCAAGCTGGGCATTAAAGTTCTCGGCAACGTTCACAGCCTCCTGACCGGTCATAGAATCAATGACAAGAAGCTTTTCCTGCGGACAAATTGTCCTGTCAAGAATGATAAGCTCCGCCATCATCTGCGTATCAATCTGCAAACGCCCCGCCGTATCAAGAATTACAACGTTAAAACCGTTATTTTTCGCATATTCTATGGAATTTTGGGCAATTTCCTTTACATCCTGCGAATTTTCTATTGTAAAAACTTCTGTACCCGTCTGCTGTCCAAGCGTTTTTAACTGGGCAATCGCCGCCGGTCTGTAAACATCACAGGCGACCAGCAGAGGATTTTTTCCCTCTTTTTTAAGTTTAACTGCGAGCTTTGCGCTTGAGGTTGTCTTACCGGAGCCCTGAAGCCCTAACATCATTATAACTGACGGGTGACCATCGAGTTTTAGAGGAGAATTTTGCGCTCCGAGCAGTTTTACAAGCTCATCGTTGACAATTTTTATCAACTGCTGCGCGGGGTCAACGCCTTTTACAACATCTTCGCCCGCTGCACGTTCTTTTATTGACGTGATGAACGCCTTAACCACGCGCAAATTAACATCCGCCTCAAGAAGCGCACGTCTGATTTCTCGCAGGGCTTCTGACATGTTTTCTTCTGTGAGTTTGTCATTCCCCGAGGTTTTTCTGATTATATCCTGTAATTTATCCGATAAACTATCAAACATACGGCAATTTCCCTTAAAAAATAAAAAATGGAGCGTACGAGACTCGAACTCGTGACCCCAACACTGCCAGTGTTGTGCGCTACCAGCTGCGCTAACGCCCCGTCAATATTAATATAAATGAAACATTAAACTAAGGCAAGATTGCAAATATTGACCGGAATAATTTATAATGTAAAATGAACATACGTTGAAAATTGAAAAATCCGGGCGTGTGGTGGAATGGTAGACACGCTAGTCTTAGGAACTAGTGCGAAAGCATGGGAGTTCGAGTCTCTTCACGCCCAGTTTAAAAGAAAGACACCTTAAATGGTGTCTTTTTTGTTGCTATTATTGGGTTTCTGGCATTTCAACTCAAATTATCATTTTGAAAATCATTGAATCAATTCTAATATTGATTTTATAAGAATTTTCTGATTTATTAAAAAAGAAGATAAGGAAATTAATTTGCTTAAACCTATTGGTGTCGTCAACAGAATCAATTACCTGCTAAAGAACCCTCATTTGAAAGGGATGAATTTAAGGCAGGTGAAATTGAATGCAAAACAGGTCGAGTCAGCTCAAAATTTTGGTGTAAACTATGAAATACATAAAGATTACCAAATGTTTGCCCGTCAAGTTTCACTGGGGAGGGGGGCTACTTCCACTACTGTTTGGAGTTATAACATTGATAAAAAAGGGCTAGTAAAAGATTTAATGTTTGAGTCAAAAGACATAAGCAGCAGGTACGGAACCGTGCTTTATCGTTCGAACGGAGATGTTATAGTAAAAAACAATCGTAATACATTTAATGAAAAAACTCACATGAAAAATCTTTCTGACGGGGTGGATTTGAGCTCTTTGCCGCCACCGGAGCAAGTTAGAATCAGAAACATTAAACGATACATCAAACTTATAAAATTGAATCCTGCATATGAAAAGTATGAAGAAGCTTTCTCAAAAATTATTTTGGGAAAATAAGTCCTTTGTCGGACTTAACCCGAAAATTTTTCTCCATAAAACTTTACTTGATTTTGATATCTAACACATATTAAAATAATTAATAAACAGGGAGAAGGGAATGCAGCATAGTCTATTAAATCTATTAGGTGAAAAAAATTACGGCGGGCAAACTGTTCCGCAAAAAAGAATCGGACGCAACCTCGTTGATTTTCCGAAAGAATTTGTCATTCTTGATATCGAAACAACCGGTTTAAGCCCTCATCGCGACGAAATCATTGAACTTTCGGCGCTCCTTATCAGAAATGATGAAATTGTCGAAGAATTCAACCGGCTCGTAAAGCCAGAGGGCGAAATCAGCGCTTTTATCTCTAATTTGACCGGAATTACACCGGAAATGGTCGCTGATGCACCGGATATTGCCACGGCAATAAAGGATTTCGACGATTTTTGCGTCGGAAAAATCGTGCTCGGGCATAATATAACTTTTGATATCAGTTTTATTGACTACAACCTGCAAAAATATCACGGGCTGTCGTTTTCTAACGATTTTATCGATTCATTGCGGCTTGCAAAAATCCTGCTCCCACAGCTCCAAAACCGAAAACTCGGCACTCTGGCAAACTTTTTCGGATTTAACACAGAAGGTATGCACCGCGGCCTGAAAGACTGCAAAGTCACGCACCTTTGCTATTGCAAATTCAAAGAAATCGCTGCGCGCAAAAACGGAAGCGTTGAAAATTTTCTAAAAGGTTTTAAAAAGTAAAAAAGCGGGAAATTCCCGCTTTTTTTATACAAATTCGTTGAGCATTTCTTCGATTTGTGATTTTGAATGAAGCCCTGCTGTTTGCTCAACCAGTTCTCCGTTTTTAAACACGAGCAGCGCCGGAACGCCTGAAATAAAGTATTCTGCGGCTTTTCCCTGATTTTCGTCAACGTTTATTTTTGCGACTGTAACTTTTCCGTCCATAGAATCAGCTACTTCATCGACAATCGGGAGCTGTTTTTTGCAAGGGCCGCACCATGGCGCCCAAAAATCAACAAGAACGGGCTTATCTGCCGTTTGAATATAATTATCAAAGTTTGCGTCGTTCAATTCTGTAACTTTAGCCATAATTTTCCTTTCAATTTGGTTAAAAACAATCTTTTTTCATAACAATTTTTGTCATAAGCTCCTCCTGCGGCAGCTTTTTGAAGCAAATAAACCAATCCGAACATTTCACGTCATCGGATTGGAGGGCAAGGCGTGTTTTTATGTCATCTTCGGTTGCCGGAGGCGGCAAGATTATATCATCACCGGGATTCCAGTTAGCGGGCGTGGCGATTTGGAATCCGTCGGTTGCCTGCAAAGCAATTACGAGCCTTTTAATTTCGTGCATGTTTCTTCCGTTTGAAAGCGGATAATAAAGAATCGCCCTGATTGTTCCTGCCGGATCAATGATAAATACCGCACGAACGGTCTTTGTATCGTCGGCTTTTGGCTGAATCATGCCGTATTTGTTTGCAATCCGGCCAGAAAGGTCGTCAATCAGCGGGAAAGTGATTTTTTCGTTCCTTATTCCGTTGAACTCGACTTTTTCTTCGATTGTGCGAAGCCATGCGTTGTGCGAACTCAGGCTATCTACCGAAAGTCCGATGAGTTTTGTATTTATTTCTTCAAATTCCTTTTTCATCGCCTGAAACATCATAAATTCCGTTGTGCAAACCGGCGTAAAGTCAGCTGGATGAGAAAACAAAATTACCCAGCTTCCGGCGTAATCCTGCGGAAAATTTACGGGCCCCTGTGTTGTCATCGCTTTAAAAGAGGGCGCTTTTTCTCCGATTAAGGGGAGATTTTTCTTTTTTTTATTACATTTGCACCTGCACGCCACTATGGCTGCAATTGCAAGCAAAAAAGCGGCTTTTTTAAACATTCTTTTCTCCTTATTTTTATAACATTCCATTTTTTCATCAAAAGGTGCGAAAAACATTGGGCTTTCGGGGGTGGAGAAAAGGGGGATAATGTTGTCCGAGAAAACTTCTGAAATCGAACTAAAATAGAAATCAGCATGAAAAAATGAAATTTTCGCATAAAATTCCCTCTGTAAGATTTTGGCGAAAAAAAGAAAAGCGGCACGCGAGAGATTTGAAAAATTGCGGTGCCGCTCGATTGATGGTGTCATTGCGTATGGTTTTGAGTAAATGTTGAGATTTTGGAGTTATGAAATGTATGCTGCAAGCGATTCGTCGGTAAAACTCATTTCACGCAGCTTGCGAAGAGCCCTGTTTTCGGTCTGGCGTATGCATTCTTTGGTTACACCGTAGATTTTGCCAATTTCTTCGAGTGTTTTTCTGCTCCATTCGCCAAAACCGTATCTCATCCTGACAACAGCCTGCTCGCGCTCCTTGAGCCGGGAAATAACAAATTCTAAATCATGTTTTAGCGCGTCAGATTCCAGAGCTGAGAAAACATCGGCTTTTTCATCCTCAAGAACGTCAGAAAGCGTAACCTCGCTGCCCGAAAAAAGCTCATAAGGAGCGTCAATCGAGAGTGATTTGTTGTATGCGCCGAGAAAACGGTCGATTTTTTCGGGTTCAATGTTCATTTCGCGTGCTACGACTTCGTTTTTCACCGAGGCATTGTATTTTTGCTCGAGCTCTGCTTTGACTTTTGAGAATTTTGAAAGTGTTTCTTGTATATAAACGGGAATTTTTATGCAATATGACTGCTCAGAAATCGCTTTGAACACAGACTGCTTAATCCACCATGCCGCATAGGTTGAAAAACGGTATCCGAGCTTGTAATCAAACTTTTCAACTGCAATCATAAGCCCCAGATTGCCTTCCTGAATCAAATCGACCATCGGAAGCGATGTGACCTGAACGGTTTTTCTGACGATATTTACGACGAGTTTCAAATTTGCTCTGACAAGCTCTTTTTTTGCGGCAAGCGCTTCTTCGTTTGAACCTTCTTTTGCTGTTTTGGCTAATTCCCGTTCCTGTTCGGCGCTGAGAGCGGGAGTTTTTGAGATTGAGCGAAGATAAATGTTCAGCGTGTCGTCGTTTGTCGTCGGCATTACTCTGTTTGAGGCGGGTTTTGTAGATGAGATTGTGTTTTTCATACGTTTAACTCCTATGTGACATATCCTAACTTGTTCAATTTTCGGGCATGAGAATTAGCAGCAAAGATAGACTCTTTCTGCCGGGCTGTAAGACTTGAAAGACGAGTGTTTTAACCTTAACGAGGGGAGATTTGTATATACTCAATATATCACCGAGTATATACAAATGTCAAGTGTTTTGTTAAGCTATGTTACGAAAATGGTTCAGATTTGAAGTGATTTTGTAATATTACTTTACAATTTAATGAAAAGCGTGAAGAATTTTTTGGATAACCTGACCTATTTTCCGTTCCGATTGTCTTAAAATCTGACGCTGCGGGCTCCTGAGCGTAGCCCTTCGCAAGGGGCATTCCCTTTGGTCAGCCCCGTCAGATTCCGCTCCTCCGGGCATTCGACTAAGAATGCGACATTTCCAGATTTTAGAGCCCTCCCCCATAGTCACTCCAAATAGGTCAGGTTATCCAAAAAATCAGATAATTTCAGTCAATACAATATCTAAATAACGATTTCCCCCTGCCGGAGGACTTTTATTTCATCAATCGCAAGCGCCACGGTGGATTCCAGCCCTTTTGCCTCAACTCCGTAGCTTTTTATCACCATATCAACAGAATCCCCGATGAATTCCACCGCCTGTTCGTAATTCTTTGCTGAGGGCTGGTTTGAGAGGTTTGCGCTGGTTGTGGCGAGTACGTGGCCGTCGATTATTTCACAAAGCTTTTTAAAAACATCGTTGTTCGGAACCCTGATGCCTACAGTGTTTTTGCCGGAGGTAACTGTGGCGGGCGTTTTGCCGGATTTTTCAAATATCAGGGTCAAAGCACCCGGAAAGTGCCTTTCCATGAGCTTTTTTGCTCTATCAGGAATGTTTTTTACGTAAGGGAAAAGGTTTTCCTCGCTATTTGACATCAAAATCAACGGTTTTGAGCGGTCACGACCTTTCAGTGCGTAGATTTTTTCCACACCCGCTTCATTTTCGGGCAAACAGCCTACACCCCAGACCGTATCAGTAACAAATGCAATGACGCCGCCATTTTTCAGGGTTTCGTTCAGCTCTTTTTGAAAATTTTTATCTTCAAGTTCCTTAAACATTCTTATTTCCTCACGATTTTACCTTTTAATCGCCCGTAAAGCTCAAATACGTAGGGGATTTTGAGGATTGCGCAGACTACGCTGTACATTATGCCGCAAATTAGAGTAATAACGATGATTTTGAAAATCAGCATTAACCACGTCGGCTCGAGGAATTTGTCCCAGATTTTGTAAATTTCAAGGCAGCCAAAATACGTAATGACGGCTGCAATCGCCATTTTAAACAGGTTTTTAAAATAAATTCCGTAATCCATGCTCATTTTTTTCTTAATCAAAAGCCCGAGCCAGAACCCGTTTATCAATGTGACAAAGGACGTTGATAAAGTGATGCCGCCGATTCCGAGTTCTTTAACAAAGAAGTAGTTCAGGACAAATTTAATCACAACCGACGAAAACGCAACTAAAAATGGCGTTTTTGAGTCGTTGAACGCGTAAAAAACTCTCGTGATGGAATCTCTGAAAACGTAGGGTATTATTGCGATAGAAAGGTAACATAAAGCCTCTGAAACCATCATTGTAGCGACTTCGTTGAACGCACCGCGCTGAAAAATCAGCTGAATAGCGTTTGTTGAGAGCAAAATTATCAAAATAAGAATCGGAAATGCCACAAAATTCAGCAAACCGACGCCCTTGTTGAAATAATAGCGGATATCGTCATAATTTTTTTCGCCGACAAGCTTTGAAAAAATAGGGAAAAGCGGAACAAGAAAAGCCGTAACCAGAATCCCCACAGGGAACTGGAAAAGCCTGTTTGCGTAGCCGATTGCCGACCAGGCGCCCTCCTGAAGCTGGGAGGCGAAAAACATATCAACATAAATATAAATCTGCCCCACAGTTGAGCTCAAAATTGCCGGAAATAGTAGCTCCAGAATGTTTTTGTATTCCGGATTGTGCAAAATATCAAGATTCGGCTTGAAAGAAAACCCCAGCGATTTCAACTTTGGCAGCTGATAAACAAACTGGCACAAAGCACCGATTGTCGTCGCCAGAGCAAGCATGTAGCCGGAATTATCGTGCCGCACGAGCGAAATTATCGCAATAATCGCAATGCTCATAATCATCGGTGAAATATTGGGAATCAAAAACTCTTTGTACGTAATAAGAATCCCGTAATAAATCCCCACAACGCCGCCTACAACCAGAACGGGCGTCATAATTTTCAAATGCATGCTCGCAAGATGAATCAGCTGCGGGCTGCCGTTTGAGATGATTATGTTCATAATTACATCGGAAAAAACAAAGCACAAAACGCCCAGAACCATAAAAACGATAAAAGACGAGGTTAAAAATGTGTTAAAAAGCTTGTTTACCTGCGGAGAGGCTTTTTCATCAAGATTCGGGATGAGTTTTGAAAAAACAGCAACAACCGCACTGTGAAAAGGCCCGCCAATCCCGCCGAGAAGCACAATCGCCAGCGCCGGAATCTGATAAGCATAAAAATATGCGTCAGAAACCATTCCTGCGCCATAATAGTTGGCTATGACAATATCTCTTAAAAATCCGATTATTTTGCTTATAACTGTTACAAAAGCTATTATCCAGGCGGCTTTTAAAAGGCTTTGCGTGCGTGTCATTGTTTATTCCTCTTGTCGCTGTTGAGTTCAGCGTAAATTCTCACTGATTTTTTGTGCCTGTCCGTGTACGGGAGCATAAATGTTATCTGATTGCGTCCTGCGTGAACGTAGGGCGTGATATCTACCTCCACAAGCTTAAACGGGTGCGGCGCAATCTCCAGATTCAGCTGCTTCCGGTTGATTACGACGGTCAGGTTTGTGAACTGGAACTTGTTTTCAATTTTCAGGACTGTATTTTTGTTTTTTGTGTAAAAAACGAGCGTTTCTGTGTCCTGATTTGGCTCATTTGTAAGGGTAACGGGTGCTGTTACGGTTTGAACTCCCGTGTAGTAGTGTTTTAAAATTTCATCGTAAGAATACCCCATAGAAGCCATCATTCCGGCACCCCACTGGCTCATTCCCACGCCGTGCCCGAATCCTCCGCCTGTTATGCAGATTTTTTCAAGATTTCCTTTATTGTCTTTTGTCAAATCAAAGATTATGTTCGCAGAGGGCAGGGGTTTTGAAGATTTTTGAAAAACACGTCTTATTATCAGCTCTTTTTGTACCACAAAAGTGTTTTTGTCGGTTTCGATTTGTACAGCCATAGCTTTTCCTGATACGCCGCGTCTTATGACTTTTATGTCTTTAAGTTTTCCAAAATCCGCTTCATTCAGGAGTGCAGGTTTTACAAAGCCGGCGGGAGAATTTGTTTTTAGCGTTTTCTTTAACACATTTTCCAGCTCTTGTGCTTCCCATTCCCGTGCCCAGCGGAAATATGGCGATTTGTTATCAAAAGTCGCCGGAGTGTCTTGATAAAATCTCCTTACATCGCCCTCTTTTTCAAGCTTTCCAATTTTATCATTGTCGGGAACCCCTTTTAAATAAGGAATCGGTGGTGCAGGGAAGATTTTTGAGTTCGGGTCTGAAAAAGCGTTTTCATAGCTTTCCGTGTGCCCTCCGGCAGTTGAGCTGTACAGGGCTAAAATCAGTTCTCCGTCGTACATTGCGACGATATTTTCGGTTTCAACTATTGCCCTGTCAGAGAGCGATTGTTCTGTTCCCGCACCGAAATAGACCTGACATGCTACCGAATCACACACGTCAAAGTTATGATAATTGTTTTCTCTCGGCTTTAAAACGTAGTTTCTGGCGGTTATTGTTTGTGCTTTAAGAGCTTCCAGCCCGAAAGATACCGGCATTTCGTTAGGAACAACGCCTCTTAAATAGGATTCAAGGTCAAGCACATTTATTAGGCTGAATTTATCGTCTTTTGCGGTTTTTGTCAGCTCGAATGTACCGCGGTAGATTGCTGCTTTGCCGGCGCGTTTGAGGTTTGGAACATAGAGAAAGCCTTTTTCGGAGTTTGCTGCAATCGGGCCTTTTAAGCCGTTTGCGACCTCTTTTCCATTCATATAAACGTCAAAAAGCCCGTTTTTAAGCTCTACAGTAGCGATTGTGTTTGCGAGAAACTCGCAGATAACCGAGCCCGTGGCTTTATCAATCAGCTCAAAGTCATCTGTGGCAGAGATTTCAGCGGTTTGGTAATAATAGTTGGAAAAATTATTGTCGCTAATGCCGACTTTTACCATTTTTCCGCCGCGTGCCTGAATTGCAGCAGCCTGTGGTGCCATTTGCAGCGCTAAACCGAGCGCAAAAAATATTATCAGTAATTTTTTCATATTGCTCAACTTTCTTCGTACAATTTTATCGAAAATTGCTTTCAAAGTACAGTTTTTAAAATTAAAATGCGTGAATTTTGCACTTAAGCGCAGTTCAGGCGTGTTTCTTCTTTTCCGTTCCGATTCCCCCGGGCACTCATTGTTTAATAGTCTTAATAAAATGATTTTTGAGCCCTCCTCCATAGTCACTCCAAAGAAGAAATCCGCCTGAACTGATGAATATCATCAATTTTTTCAAATTTTCATACGCACGACCCTCGAAAATTTTCAAAAAATATGATATATTGACGGCATGGCAAAGATTAGAAACCTGAAATTTCAAGACATTCCAAAGCTGAAAAAAATGATTTCGATGATTTCTGACAGGCAAAACGGGGAAATCACATTCGGTTTTCGTTCTTTTATCCCGTTTCCCATAAATTTTATTAATAATCTTTTGCCCCTGAATTTCAGAAAACTATCAGAATCTTACGTTGCAATAGATGATAAGCAGATTAAGGGCATGATTTCACTGAAAGCACAGCGCGGCAACCCTCACAGCTGGAATATCTGCAATCTTTTTCTCGGAAAAAACAGCTACGACGCAGGACGGCAGCTTGTTGGATATGCAACGGCAAAATACGGCGCAATGGGCGCAAACACCTTTACTGTGCGGATAGACGAGGATTTGGATGAGCTTATGGAGCTTTTTTCAAAGGGCTGCGGGTTCAGAATGTGCTCATCCGAGCATTTATGGAAAATGGATGAAGTAAAACTCGTAAAAAGCACGATTGACAAAGGGTTTTTCCGTCCGTTCAAGAATTCTGATGCGCTCGAGGCTGCAAATCTTCATAATGATTGCATTTTTCCGCATTTTCGCTATTCACTTGCCCGCAAAAAACAGGAATTTTATGATGTGCTTTTCGCCGGATTGAGCTCTGCGTCGGTGTTTAAGTATGTTTTTGAGGACAACGGGGCAATAAAAGGATTTTTCAAGGTTCAAACAGAGGACAATTTGAATTTCCTCCTCGAAGTAGATTTGGTGCAGGGGTACGACGATTATTATGCTGAAATAATAAACTTCGCTATCGGGCAAATCCTTATGCGGAAAAAAGAGTTTAATTTTTATGTTTTGAACAAAAAATACCAGATTTCCGGTGCAAAATTTGAAGAATATTTGTGCAAAAACGGTTTTTCCGGCGTGAAAAACAGGATTGTGATGGTAAAAGACTACTATAAGAAGATTCAGGAAGAACAGCGCTCGCAAAAACCGGCAATTGTCTTTACTGATATCACAAGAAATCCAGCGTTTTAGTTTATCTGAGCAAAAGTCCGAAATATTAATTTTTCTAGCTCGATTCGCTGCGCTCATAGGCGTCGAAAAATTAATATATCAGACTTTTACCCTGGAAACTCTTAACATGATTTTGTCCGAGAAAAGTTCGTGATAAGGAACGAAGTGACGTGAACGAACTTT
>URHD01000062.1 GCA_900547585.1 uncultured bacterium
ATCTGTAACTTTTTCGGTTTTTAATAAATTTATATGTTTTTTGAACCCGTCAATTGATTTTTTTACGTTGCCAAACTCCTGAACGTTTTCAGCAGGGTTGTCCGTGGTCGTTTTTATCCCGAGAGATAAAACACCGGTATTTCCATGGTAATCAATGTTGGACTCCACGCGATAGGCGAGTTTACGGGTTTCACGCAAATCGTTAAACAGCCGTGAATACGCCCCCCCGCCCAGAATTGTATTCAAAAGAGCAATCGTAAGGTGGTCTTTTGGATTGAAATTAGTTTTGAATTTAAATGCCTGAACAATATCCGCCTGATTTCTTTCGTCGGCTTTTTTGATTATCTTATCTTCCTCAACAGGTACAAAGGACTCAAAATGCTTCATTTCAACAGGTTTGAACATTACAAAACCATCAGAAAGTTCGTTTATTGCAGAAAATTTCAACTCAGGATTTGCGTCAACCGGAGCAGTAAAAACACCGGTTGCCTGGGCGTTTGCTACTATATAATTGTAAAGACCGACAATCTCGGGCAACGTAATTTCATCAAGAGATTTCAAAATTTCTTCTTTTGAAGCAAATTCCGGAGAATTCGGGAAGAAATCCTTTAAAAGCTCTTCTGCAGCGCTATTTTGCGAGTTCATTACGTTCTCGCGAACAAAAGATTTTGCATATTCAAAATTGGTGTCATTCAGGCGCGGCGCTTGCAAAACTTCTTTCACAAGCTTGAGGGAGGATTCCATATCTTTTGATAGAGCATTTACGCTGGCGGTTACAGAGTTGAAATCAGCCTTAAATTTAATATCCATGCCATTTTTGTTGGCTTGCGCGTATAATTCATTATAATTTTTGTCCCTTGAGCCCTCATTTAGCATTACAGAAAGCAAAAGTGCCGCCGCAGGCTTTGCTTGCGCAGGGATACGCGTATCAAGGCTTATTTCATAGTTTGCAAGCTCGGATTTGTTCGGGTTGAACGTGACGCGCATATTGTTTGCGAGCCTGTATTGCTTAATTTTTGAAAGGTCAAAGGATTTCTCTTCAATTGAGCCTTTAAAAGAAACGGACGCAGATTTTTTGTAATTTTCCATTATCGTTGAGTTATCAAGGCTTTCGGGGTGTACAACAGAAAGCGAAGCTCTGCTCAAATCAAGATATTTTTTTGCAAAATCCTGCAAATCAGCTGTAGTAATGCTTTCAAGGATTGAGAGATAATTTTTTGCATAATTTAGATTGTTATCAATCAGCGAGGTGCCAAGAAAGCTATTCAAAAGCGAGGAATTTTCGCAAAGATTTGAATATCCTAAACGAAGCATATTTTTGGCGGTGGAAAGTTCCTCTTCAGAAATCGGTTTTGAATTCAATGCACCGATTTCTGAATACATTGTTTTTATGAGATTTTCTGCCTTTTCAGGGGTGGATTGACCAACAAAAAGGATTGCGCGCGGGTCTTCGGGGCGATTTCCCATACGTTCAACGCTAAACATCGCGCCGGTTTGCATTTTGTCGAGTTCTTTGCTCAATCTTGCGCCTTTGTAGCCCAAAAGCGCCATCAGCATAAGTTCCAGCGCAACATATTCTTTTTCTTCCGAGTTTTTTGGGCCTGCAAAGCCGATTGCGGCAGTAGTGCTCTGCGCTTTTCTCATTTTAACGTCCTGGCGAACCGGAGCATTGATGGTGTTAAAATCCTCATATTTTCGTTCTTTACGGGCGGTTGAGGAGGGGTTGTTGAAGTGTTTTGCAATGGTTTGAATGCATTTTTCGGGTTCAACTTCACCGGTTATGACAGTTACACAATTATCGGGAGTATACCAGGTTTTGTAGTAGTTGTAGGCGTCATCGCGGGTGATATTGTTGATATTTTTAATGCTTCCAGCGACTAAATCCTGAGAAGTCGTTTTTATTTGGAAAAGGTTTCTTATGCAGTTGTTCAGTGCGGTATTTTCGGGGGAATCGCCTACCATGCTGATTTCAGAGGTTACGGGGCCTCTTTCTTTTTCCACCATTTCAGGTGAATATTCAGGATTTTGGAGCATAGCAGCGTGGATTCTTACGGATTCTTCAAAATCGCCCGGATTCAAGAGCTGCGAAGATATAAAATAGTCTGTCATCGAAAAACCGGTCGAGGCGTTTGTTATTGCGCCCATATCGTTTGTAATTTTGAAAAATTCGCCTGCTCCGAGCCCTTTTGCGCCATTAAAAGCCATGTGTTCATCAAAATGGCTGATTCCGCGCAGATTGTCCGGTTCGTTCATTGAACCGACGTTAAAATATGATTTTAGGACGGTTGGACCTTTTTTATTGAGGATTACGACTTTTTGACCTGTCGCAAGTTTGTATAATTTTGCATTTCCGGCGTTTTTGATTTCATAATCCCCGAGAAAGTTATACGGAACCGGCGCTTTTGCGCTAATTTGTGCAAACAGAGCTTTTGACGCTTCGGAAAGGAGGGGATTTTGGGGATTTTCAGTATTTTTAGCAGTTTGATTTTCCTGCTTTTGAGCTTTAAAAGCGGGAATTGCCGGAAAATTTTTATTTATATTTAGCGCGCCGATTTGCATGAACACTTCCTTACCTATATTTAATTTAACAGTGAAAAACAGAAAAAATTTACACTTCGCAAGGGTAGAATTTAAAAATCTTAACAAAATACAAAACTATCTGCACCTATAGGCTCGATTTTTTCCATTTGACCTAAGGGGCTCACATAATCCTGATAGAATGCGATTTGTAAGTATTTTAATGAATTGATGGTGATGTTGTATGCAATAAAAAAATTATGAAGTAAAATAAAATAATGAAAAAATTTATCAGATTTGTATTTATAATTTTTTTATCAACGGCAATATTTATTGTAGGAGTTATTGCTATAATTATAGCCTCGGGTTGGTTAAAAAAAAATCGTTCGTATGAACAGATTTATGCAACTTCTGCTGACAAAAAATTGGCACAACTCATTGAAGATTCAGTCTATATCATTTCTAACACAAAATCGATTGATAAAATGCCACAAATGACTTCTGTAAAGGAATTAAAAAATTACAGCCTGAATCTGGAGCTTGAGAACATAACCCATGTTTGTTATTCCGAAAGCATATATGGAACAGATGTTCCGACATTGCTTAAAAACGCAGAAATCAAGAATAAATACGCAAATCAGATTGAAGATAAAAGGCAGGTCGGATTTGGAGAAGGCTCTTCAATACTTTTGCTGGTAAAAAAAGACGGTAACATAATTCCAATATTCATTTCAGCTTATTTTTACGAAATTCACTCAAAATTAAATTTGTTCAAAAGCGGAAACGATGCCGGTTGTACAAAATTACCTGATAATAAATTGAAAATCAAAATAAATTCATCACTAAAATCAAAAGCGATTATTGTTATTGAATAATTTTCATATTTTATTTTACTTTCTTAGGTTTAAAAAACTTAATAAAAAACAAACAATATAACAAAAAAATATTATGACGGGATTTAAGATTGATAAATTTGTCCGGAGGAAAATTATGTCCGAAATCTCGTTTAAAGCACAAATAAAGAACATTAAATCAGACTACTTAAAGACAATGTTCGAAAATAAAACCGCAGCTGACTTGAAACATTCGCTGCATTTTCAAAAATCCGAACGCTATACGGAAGATACGTTTACGCTCTTCAAAAACGGCATCGAAACAGCCGTCCACCAAACAGAGTTTCATGACGCAGATTCGGCAAAATCGCTCGAAAAACTTTTTTCAATATTTGAAATACTAAAAATAAAAGAGGCAGAAAACACCATCAAAAAAATGAAAGAAAAATCACGAAAAAATTTGGTTTAAATAAAAAAGCGCCCCGATTAACAAACCGGAGCGCTTTTTAGCTATCTAAGCCTTATTCTTCTGAAGATTTTTCAGGTATTCTCATCGCGTAGAATGAGCGTACAACGAAGACTAAAGCTACAATCAGCAATACCCATCCAACTATCGGAGCAACGTTTCTGAACTGCTCGTTGATGGAAATTTCCATAGCGAGAAGTCCGAAAAGTGTTGTAAATTTGATAATCGGGTTCATTGCTACTGAAGAAGTATCTTTGAACGGGTCGCCAACTGTATCACCAACGACTGTAGCATCGTGAAGCGGAGTTCCCTTTTCGCAAAGGTCAACTTCAACGATTTTCTTAGCGTTATCCCAGCATCCGCCAGCATTTGCCATAAATACAGCCTGGAAAAGACCGAATACAGCAATCGCAATCAGGTAGCTTACGAAATAAGCAACAGGATCAGCTGTTTTCATATTCGGAGCAGAAAGGCAAGCAAATGCAAGTGCAAACGCAAACAGAGCGAAGAAGATATTGTACATACCTTTTTGAGCGTAGATTGTACAAATCTTAACAACTTCTTTTGAGTTTTCGACGTTTGCTGATTTTACGCTTTCGTCGTCAATTTTGATGTGTCTTTTGATGTATTCAACGGCACGGTATGCACCTGTTGTAACAGCCTGCATTGAAGCACCGGAGAACCAGTAAATTACAGCGCCGCCTGTCAAGAAACCTAACAAAGTGTAAGGATTCAAGATATTGAGCACCTGTTCAGGCATAATGCCCAGTGTGTTTTTGATAACCAGAATCAATGAGAAAATCATTGTTGTAGCACCAACAACCGCCGTACCGATAAGAACCGGTTTAGAAGTTGCTTTAAAGGTGTTTCCGGCACCGTCATTTTCTTCTAAGTGCTGTTTAGCAACATCGAAGTTGGGTTTGAAGCCGAAATCTTTTTCGATTTCTTCAGAAATGCCTTCGCGTTCTTCGATTAACGACAATTCGTAAACGGATTGTGCGTTGTCGGTAACAGGTCCGTAGCTGTCAACAGCAATTGTGACAGGCCCCATACCCAAAAAGCCGAAAGCAACAAGGCCGAAAGCAAATACTGAAGCATAAATCATTACTGTTTCAGGAATGAATGTGCTTGCGTAATAAGCTAACGCCATAAGGAACACGATAACCATTCCAATCCAGAAACCGGAGAAATTACCGGAAACCAAACCGGAAAGGATTGTCAAAGAAGAACCGCCTTCACGTGAAGCAGTAACAACTTCTTTTGTGTGTTTTGCGTTCGGGCTGGTGAACATTTTTGTAAATTCCGGAATCAAAGCTGCGCCTAAAGTACCGCATGAAATGATGCAAGAAAGTACAAGCCATAAATTTCCGCCCATCGGAGCCAACAACCAGTGGCTTACGCCGAAAGTCATTGCGATTGAGAGGATTGAAGTTAACCAAACAAGGTTGGTCAAGGGTTGTTCAAAGTCTAATTTTTCAGCTTTTGAATACATAAGCTGGTTGATACCGGTGTTAATCCAGTATGCAACAACAGAAGTCACAATCATCAAGAATCTCATTGTGAAAATCCATGTGAGCAGCTGAATCTGGTATTCCGGGAACACACCGAGAAGAATGAAGCTGACGAGTGCAACGCCTGTTACACCGTAAGTTTCAAAACCGTCAGCAGTAGGTCCTACTGAGTCGCCTGCGTTATCACCTGTACAATCGGCAATAACACCGGGGTTTCTCGGGTCATCTTCTTTAATTTTGAACTGAATTTTCATCAGGTCAGAGCCGATATCAGCGATTTTTGTGAAAATACCGCCCGCAACACGAAGTGCAGAAGCGCCGAGAGATTCACCGATAGCAAAACCGATGAAGCAAGCGCCTGCGATTTCGCCGGGGATGAACAAAAGGATGACAAGCATCATAATCAGCTCAACGCTTACCAGCAGAACACCGATTGACATACCGGCTTTGAGCGGGATGTTCAAAACGTTAAGCGGTTTGCCTTCGAGCGATGCAAACGCTGTTCTTGCGTTAGCAAGAGTGTTCATTCTGATACCGAACCATGCAACGCCGTAAGAGCCGAGGATGCCGATTACTGACCATGCAAGAATAATCAATACGCTCTTAACAGGCATTGCCTGAAGGTAGCCAAAGTAGAATGCAATACAGATTGCAATCAAAGTTTCAAGAACGAGCAGGAATTTACCCTGTTGAATAAGGTAAGTTTTGCAAGTTTCAAAAATTGTGTTTCCGATTTCAGCCATTGCAGGGTGAACCTTGTAATTTTTGACCTTAATAAACTCGATAAGACCAAAAATCAAGCCTAAAACCGAAATACCAATACCGACAAGCAGCAGATGGAAGCTTGTTGCATTGGCTTGCAGATTCGGAACGACCAAATCTGCTTCTCCTGCGAATGCAGAAGCGGCTGTTGAGAGCATAGCAACTAATGAAAGCGCACATGCTTTCCAGCCGGACCATTTTCCTAGATAAGCCATTTTCTTCTCCTTCTAAACTATCCGTATAAAATAGCTTTTACTAACCCTTAGGTTTATTTTATAACAAATTCAACTTTTAGCAAGGATGTAAATTAAAATCTTGCTAAATATTTGAAATCAACCTTTTTTCAATCAATTTAATACGCCCTGAGAGAAGATATATAGTTTTTTAGACCTATTCCAGCGAAGCGAATCGAGGCTAAAAAACTATATATCTTCTCTCAGGGCACACCGGAATAAAACTCTTTTAGAATTTTAAAATTTGATGAATTAGCGTAAAAAGCAGTAAAATTCATTTTTTCAGCCTCGATTCGCTTCGCTGGAATAGGTCTGAAAAAATAAATTTTACTGCTTTTTACTTTGGTAGATTTTGTTAATTTTTTAGACAGAAATGGCTCGTTAATTCATATTTTTAACAATATCCAATACCGCATCAATAAAGAATTCGCAAGACATCGCGGTCAGCAAAATACCGAAAATCCTGTTTATAACATTAACTCCGGTTTTTCCAAGAATTTTGCTTACATTAGACGCAAATTTTAATATCAGCCAGCAAATTCCAAGGTTCAAAACCAGCGCAACAATAACCAGAACCGTCTGCAAAATGTCACCCTGTGCCTTTTTCATAAACAAAGCAAGCATCGTAATCGTTGCAGGCCCTGAAAGCAGCGGAATAGCAAGCGGAAAAACAGAAATATCAACCCTTTTTAAGGATTCTCTGCGTTCTTCGCTGGTTTCTTGATTCATACCATTGTTCGACTTTGCAAGAACAAGGTCAATTGCCATCAAAAGCAGCAAAATACCGCCTGCAATCCTTAAAGCATTGAGGCTTATGCCAAGCAAATCCAGAACAATCGTTCCTGCAAACCCGAAGAAAATCAAAATAACAAAGGCAATAACAATACTTTTGTTCATCATTATCTGGCGCCATCTTCTCGGTGCAGTTCCGGTAAGAGCGATAAAAACCGGTGCCAGCCCGATTGAGTCTAGCGTTACAAAGAGTGCGGAAAAATATTTTAAAAAAGAATGTAAAATTTCGTGCATTAAAAAACCTTTCAATATTAATTGTGAGTTAATTATACATAAAAATTTATAAATTTGCTATTTTGCAGCTTTCTGACAGGACACAGGAGGACTTTGCAGGTAAAGAGGCTTGGATTTTACCCAGATAAAATCCTCTTTTGTGCCTTTATTAAAGCGTTCTGTAACGATTTCACTCAAATATTGCCCCAAATCGGCCTCCTGAGCTGCATAATCAACAGCCTCAACGTCATGTTCATTTATAAACGGCAAAGTGGATTCGTCAGAAATTATAAAGGAGCCTTTTAAATCAAAATCACCGATTTTCTCCAAATCAACCAGACAGGGAGCCAAAATTTCCTCTCCGTCCTTTGAATAAAGAGCCGCATAAACCTGTTTTCTTCTTGCGTCGAGCAGAATGAGCGAATTTTTGTCGGTTTTGTTAATTTTTGAAAGAATTTCAAGTGAAGAAACGCCGACAAGCGGTTTGCCAGCCTGCTGGGCAAAAACTCTGGCAACGCTTATGCACGCTCTGATGCCGGTAAAGCTTCCGGGGCCTAGATTTACGCCAAAAACGTCAAAATCCTGAATACGCAGCGCATGCTTTTTCAAAAAATCCACAATCGTCGATATCAAAAACGCCGAATGGTATTTTTGATTTTGGTTTTCAATGATTTTTGATTCGATTTTCCCGTCCAGTGATAAAGCTACGTAAGTTTTGTTAAGACAAGTATCGAAAACCAGTGTTTTCAAGATTTTAGCCCTTCTATTACCGAAATATTCTCAGCACCGATGCCCTTAAACGTAAAAGTTCTTTCTGTTTCACCGGTAACTTCAATTTTCACTTCAATTCGGTCGTAAGGCAGTTCAATATCTGAAAATTCGGCCCATTCAACCAGGGTTATAATCCCGGGTTTTGAATACTCGAGCAGTTCGTCAACAACAGTCTTAACGCCCTCTTTTTCAAGCCTGTACAAATCAAAATGATATACAGGAATATCGCCCGAAAGGTATTCATTGATAATTACGAAGCTCGGGCTTGTGACTTTTTCACGGACATTTAGATGTTTGGCAATTTGTCTTGCAAAAGCTGTTTTTCCGGCTCCGATATCACCGTACAGACAGATAAAAGCGCCTTTGTCTTTTATCAAATCGCCCAGTTTTTGTGCAAGTTTAGCCGTCCCATCTATATTCTTAACGGTAATTTCATAACTATTGTACATAGTTAGTATGATAACATAAAAACAAAATTGGAGAATTAATTTTTTGATATAGAAAAAATCTTCATTATAAAGGAAATATGCTCAGATTTAGAATAAAAATTTTAACAATATTCATGACGGTCATGCTGCTGGCTACAACAGGAGGTGGCAGTGTTTTTTGTAGTGATTCAACCGTGATAAAAGGCGGTGTTTCGCTCTCAAATCAGGTTCCGAAAGGCTTTTTCGGAACCTGGAAAGTGACCTCGATGCAAACTTATACCAACAATCCATCACTTTTCACCGGAAAAAGTGTAGATTATTGGAACTTATCAAAGGAAAATGACGTCATTACATTATCAAATCCCGTATCCGGAGCCGAGGCGTCAGTTACGTTGGAGGAGGTCGAGGGTAACAGGATTAAATTCCTTAGAAAACAGGACAAAAACGATGAAAAAGTCAGAGAAACTCCGATTTTGACATTGGATGGTGAAAATTTCTATGGAACTGATAAAATAGTTATAGAAAAATATAAGTACGGCGAGCATATCAGAACCGACATAGTTGAGTATAAAATTACCGCACAGCGGGTTTGGGGAAGTTCTGCCGGAGAGATTTTTTCTAAAAAGTGATACAGTTGAAGGAATTTACAAATAATGGAAGAGAAAAAAATCTACAATTACGACGTATTAATACTCGGCGGTGGCCCTGCTGGGCTTTCTGCCGGACTGTATGCAGCAAGAGGAGCTGCAAAAACCGCTATTGTTGATATATCTATGTTCGGCGGTCAGCCGTCCAATTATCTTGAACTTGAAAACTACCCGGGATTCGGGCATATAGGCGGATACGACCTGATGGAGAAGTTTGAAGAACACGCTGATATGTTCAACATCGAAAAATTCCCCATGCAAGAGATTCAATCCGTTGATTTGACGTCGGAAATCAAAAAAATCGAAACGCTTGATTCAATTTTCAACGCCAAAACCCTGATTATCGCAACAGGCGCACAGGCTAAAAAACTCGGAATCAAAGGAGAAAAAGAGCTTGCCGGACGCGGAGTAAGCTATTGCGCGGTGTGCGACGGAGCGTTTTACAAGGACAAAACCGTTGCGGTTGTAGGCGGAGGAAATGCTGCTGTTGAAGAAGGAATGTATTTGACCAAATTTGCAAAAAAAGTGTATATCATTCACAGACGCGACGTACTTCGCGCTGACAAAATTGTTCAGGAACGCGCTTTTAAAAACGAAAAGGTGGAATTTGTTTTTGATACGGTGCCTCTGGAGATACAGGGAGCGGAAACCGTCGAAAATATTGTCGTAAAAAACGTTAAAACCGGCGAAATTTCAAATCTTAAAGTTGACGGAGTTTTCCCTTACATCGGGTTTACGCCTAACGCTGATTTATTCACCGGTCAACTGAAGCAGGACGAGGGAGGGTTCATTGTTACCGATGACAGAATGCAAACCTCAATCCCCGGTGTTTACGCAATAGGCGATGTTCGCACAACTCCTTTACGTCAGGTGATAACAGCTGCTGCGGACGGTGCAGTAGCGGGGTGTTTTGCAACACGCTACCTTGAAGAACACGAAGAACTTGTCACTGCACAAAATTAACAAAATAAAAAGCGGGGGATTTTCCAAAAGGTTTCCCCCGGCTGGACATTACGTCTCAAAATAGAGCTCTTGGCCAATCTAAAGATTGGCTGTTTTTATTTTAATATCTAAAAGATAATAAATCAATCTATTGGTTGCCCGACAGATGGTATTTTATTGCGCTAAAAGCCTCTATAATTAAACGTACTGGAGAAAATATGCAACTCAAAATACTTCTGGGTAAACGGATTCGAGAGCTGCGAAAATCACGAAAAATGACGCAGGAGCGTCTGGCGGAGCTTGTCGAGATAGATTACAAAAATATAGGTAAAATAGAAACGGGGCAAAACTATCCCAGCGCTGCAACTTTGGAAAAACTTGCCGCAGCTTTAGGGGTGAAAGAATTTGAGCTGTTTGAATTTGAACATCACAAAGAAGAAGATATTCTGGAATCTCAAATTGTAGAGATTTACAAATCTCAAACACCCGAAAACAGGAAATTAATCTACAAAATTCTGAAAGCATTCGAATAAATCATCCAGAATCTCAAAATCACCCGAAATACCTTCATTTTGAAGAGTATTTTTGATTTTAAATTTCATTTCAGGCGTTGTGACGACAGCGGAGCAGATTTGCTGCGGTTTTAATTCTTTGAGCGATTTTGGGGGATAAACAGCCAATCCGCCGAACATCTTGCCCTGCAAAGATGGATTTATATCAACAATGCCCAAAATATTTGATTTTTCGAGCATATTTTTCTCAAGCATACGCTTCAAAACCCTGCTTGCGCCCCAGAGAACAGTTTTTTTGTTTTTTATTGTTTCATTTATAAAATCAGCCGCAAATCTTATTTTTTCTTCAATCTTTTTTTCTATTTCCTGCA
>URHD01000063.1 GCA_900547585.1 uncultured bacterium
AATTCCCAGCCAGCCCCGCAGAGTCATAACCTCTGTATTCAAGCTTGCTCAAACCGTCCAATAAAATCTTAACTACCGGCTTTGAGCCCACATATCCTACTATTCCGCACATATAATATTTCCTCTGATTAGCTATATAAAATATAATAATGAGTATTTTACTTTAAAAACCCTTTTTTGGGTAGGTGAAGAAATTAATTTTATATTAAGATTTTATGTTTTGATGGTCTTGCGTAAAGATAATGGTATATTCATTTTTCTAGCTCGATTCGCTATCGCTCATAGGCGTCGAAAAATGAATATACCATTATCTTTACTTTTTTTAGAAAGTAAGACTTCCGAGAAATTTGTTTATTAAAATATTGCAAAGAATTGTAAATATTGCCGTCTTTTTTCTAAAGTTTTCCAAAAAGCATGCCGATAACTAAAATGTGAATCGAAAGTGTGATTCAATAGTCAACTAATAGGAGGTCACTTCGTGATAGCAAAAAACAGGTATTATGGCATTGATTATGAAGAAGGACTGGAGGAGTTGCAAAACGAACTCGCCGAATTCAAAATGATGTTCAACGAAAAAAACTGTTTCAAAATGAAAAAAAAGGAGAAAAAATTCAGAAATAAACCCGTTTACGAATAGAATTTTATAAAAACTGAATAGATAATAGAAAGCGGTTCTTGATGGGCCGCTTTTTGTATTAGGTTTTGAGGGAATGCTCACCGCAACGCCCATCTTCGGATTTTGGCGGGCGTTTTTTGGGGGGTAAGTCGGGAGAACTATATCAACAGGCTTTTTGATGTGGTATAATCATCTCAAAATTATTATGTCCGAGAAAAGTTCGCGATAAGGAACGAAGTGACGTGAACGAACTTTTTGAGTGACGATTAGAAAAGGTGAGCCTTGGGCGGTTCGCGTAGGCGAATCGACTAAGGCGACACTAGATTAGATTTCAACGGGGATTTTTTAAATGATTATAAAACAGGCATTCAAGGTAACAAAAGATAATATAATTCTGGCACAGCCGCTGGTTTTGTACCTTGTTGTTGTCAGCCTGACCTCCGCAGGGCTTTCGAGAGTGCCTGCTTCAGCGGTTTTCTGGGTATTTTTCGGCGCAAATATCCTTTTGTCCACGGCATTTTTTGCCGGCTGGTTCTATATGTGCGCTAAAACAGTCGAACATGAAAAAACCGAATACAAATCCCCCGAGGAAAAAAGCATTGCGTCTGTAAAACTGATAAAAAACTTTTTCCCGGGCGTGGGCGAATACTTTTTGTCCGTTACCTCGGCGATTTTGCTTTATACGGGCATTTTTGCGATAATTCTTTACCTTGCATTCAAGGCGGGTACGCATTTTATCCCGAATCCTTATATAAATTTTGCAAAAATAATGGCAGCCCAGACACCCGCACAAATGCAGGATTATATAATGACCCTGACGCCCGTTCAGGGAAAGCTTTTGAACCTGTGGTTTATGTATATGGGCGGTGTTTCCTTTGTTTATACGTTTTTGACGATGTTCTGGTTCCCCGCGCTGATTTTTGACACAAAAAATCCGTTTGCGGCGTTCTGGAAAAACCTGAAATTCATCTTTAAAAACTTCTTTGGCTCGCTGGGAATCGTCGCTTACCTTTATTTTATGAATTTTATTGTTTCCGGAATCAATGCTGTTTCCGGCGTGAATATTGTGCTTTCGATTATCTCGCTCGTAATCACATTTTACTTCATGACATATTGCCTTGTTTTGATATTCTTGTATTATGGCGAAAAAAGATAAAGTAGTTGCAATAGTAGGCCCGACAGCTTCGGGGAAAAGCGCCCTGGCGGTTTGGGCGGCGCAAAAGCTCGGCGGGGAAATAATTTCGGCTGATTCAAGGCAGATTTATAAGGAATTTGACATCGCATCCGCAAAACCCTCTGAAAACGAAAAATGCGGGGTTTCGCACTATATGATTGACGTTGTAAACCCCGATGAGGAGTTCAGCGTGGCAGATTTTACGCGCATGTCGAATGAAATTATCAAAGAAATCACGGCAAAAGGGAAAATCCCCATCGTTGCAGGCGGTACGGGGCTTTATTTTCGGTCACTTTTGCAGGATTTTGATATACCGGAAGTTCCGGCAAATAAGGAATTGCGCGACGAATTGAATCAACTTGCCCAAAATGAGGGCGCAACGGCTGTTTACCGGATTTTAGAACAACTTGACCCTGAACTTGCAAAAAAAATCCATCCGAATAACACAGTAAAAATCATCCGTGCAATCGAGGTCACAAAAGCTCTGAATATCCCCATGTCACAGGCTCAGGGCAAAAAAGAAGCGCCTTATGACGTTCTATGGCTCGGTTTGAACGCGAAAAACCGCGATTTTCTTTATGAAAAAATCAACAAGCGGGTTGAAAAAATGATAGAAAAAGGGCTGTGGGAAGAGGCAAGCAGGCTATTTGAAAAATACGGAAAAACCGACCTGCTTATGGGCACAATCGGCTATCAGGAACTTTATTCGTGCATTTTCGAGGGCGCAAATCGGGCGGAAGCAATTGAAAAAATAAAACAAAATACCCGCCGCTACGCAAAACGCCAGCTGACCTGGTTTCGGGCGAATCAAGAGATGAACTGGCTTGAGATTGAGGGCGATGTGATTGCGCAGGCTGAAAAAATACTTGAGAATCACGATTTTTAGCCGCAAAATTCCATTTCGCAACTTCAGTTAGCCGCTTTTATCGTTAATTGCCGAGCAGATTCAACCCGTTGAAAATGGCTTTTACATTGGCTTTTATGGTGCTTTCATCTTTTGCCCTTGAGATAACAGTGTTTCCGTTTTTGTCCTCAAAATGAATAACAGTCATCGCTATAGCACCGGAGCCAAACAATTCGCCGTCAATCGCTGATTGTTTGTAATTTACGAGTTTTTGAGCAAAACCTGCTTGCTTCAAAGCATCCAGACAAGCGTCAACAGGCCCGTTGCCTTTGCCATCAAGCTCAAAATATTCATCTTTGTGGAAAAACTTAAGATTGAATACGTTTTCAGCGAGTTTCTCAAAGCTTACAAGTCTGAAATCGCCTTTTACGTTGTAGATTTTGTCAAAATAAATATCCAGAATGTTACGAACAGGCAGTTCTCCGACTTTTTCCGCAGCTTCTTTAACAAACGGCGTAATTCGCACGGCTTCCTGCACAGTAACGGGATAACCGGCATCTTTGATAATCTCGAAAATCGCTGTTTTGCCCGACTGGCTTGTGAATCCGATTTTTTCGTCGTCTTTTCTGCCGATGAGCGACGGATGAATTGCACGGTATGCGCCTTTTTCCATATCTTTGGTTTTGATTGCACCATCTTGATGGATTCCGCTTCTGTGAGCAAGCGCCTGCGGCCCTATCAGGGGGGCAAGTTCAGGGATTTTTACATGTGACATTTCCGAAACCACCAGCGCCAGCTCGTAAATTTCGTCCAGCTTCAATGGTACGTTTACGCCGCAATTGTGCAGTGCAACGGCGACTTCGTACATGTTTGTGTTCCCTGCACGCTCCCCGAGCCCGTTGAGCGAACATTCAAGCTGTGTTGCGCCCGAAAAATAGCTTTCAACAGTCGATGCAGTTGCCATCCCCAGGTCATTGTGGCAGTGAACCGAGATAATTATGTCTTTTGGCAGTGCGTCATAGACCCGTTCGACGAGCGTAACGAAATTTTTCACCCTTTCGCGCTCAACTGTGTTCGGAAGATTAATCACGTGTGCGCCGGCGTTTACAACATCTTTGAGCGTTTCGATTACGTAGTCGATATTCTCCGCGCAGTCGCCGAAATGCTCGATTGAGAACTCAATTTCCCCGTTTTCGGGCAGTTTTTCTTTTGCAAACGCAACTGCTTCCACTGCGAGCTTTCGGACTTCGTGCGGTTCCTTGTTCAGAACGTATTTCATGTTAAAAGGGCTCATCGCAATAAAAGTGTGCAATCTTGGCTTTGCGCAATGCCGGATAGCTTCAATTCCTTTTAAAATATCCTTTTCAACCGTTCTTGCGAGCGCTGAAATGACTGTATTTTCCGGAGCAATTTCCGCAAGTCTGCTGCAAGCCTGAAAATCAAGCTCGGAAGATGCCGGAAATCCGACCTCAATCCCCTGTACGCCAAAATCGACAAGTTTATTAAAAATGAGTTCTTTTTCTGACAGATTCCACGGTTTTTTCAGGGATTGATTCCCGTCGCGCAGGGTAATGTCGTAAAAAAACGGTTGTCTTGTCATTTTTTGCTCCTTTTTATCAGCCTGTTTCATTCATATTAGCTTTTTACGCGGTAGCGCGCAAGTTTTTAAAATTATACAACTGTTTATAGACATAATCATATTTCAAATACGAAAAAGAATCTTGACGGTTTGATTTGTTGTTGTTAAACTTTAAATACTTTGAAAAGATTCAATGTTGCTCTTTGAAAATCAAAAAAGGATACATTCAGCAGCCCGAAAAGATGGCGCAGCTTGACTCTGCCGGGCAAACGATTGAGTATCGTTTGCGAGAGGAAGCCCAATAGGTCACTGCCATCGATAGTCAGGGCAAATATTTCCGGGATGTGGCGCAGCTTGACTCTGCCGAGCAAACGATTAAGTATCGTTTGTGAGAGGAAGCACCGTAGGTGCGCTGCCAATCGATAGGCCTGAAATAATTAAACGGGATGTGGCGCAGCTTGGTAGCGCACCTCGCTTGGGACGAGGGGGTCGCACGTTCAAATCGTGTCATCCCGAGTTTTTTGGCAACTGCGTTGAAGAAACCTTTTCTGAATAGTGATTTCCTGCCGAAACAGGGCGGGTTTGACAAAAATAAGCGGAAGTAACTCAATGGTAGAGTACCTGCCTTCCAAGCAGGCTGTTGCGAGTTCGAGCCTCGTCTTCCGCTCCATTTATAAAATAGTTAAAAGACGGCTTTCATCGGAACTGTGGGAGCGTTTTTTATTAAAATAAGCGGCGGCATGGCCAAGTGGTAAGGCAGAGGCCTGCAAAGCCTTTATCCCCAGTTCGAATCTGGGTGCCGCCTTTTATAGATTAAAGACCTCGATTGAGGTCTTTTTTTAGTATCTTGTTCTTTTGTCTATGAAGACGTTGCAACAGGTCAGTATTGCGTACGAATATGAATGGGGTACGGCTTTTATAACCTAAGATTAATTTTTTTGTATTATTCAGTATATAAATCTCATTTTTAGTATTTTGAAAATAAAATGTTTATGATAATATAAATTTGTAAGCGAGGTTTACAAATTCCGATTCGTAGCGCAGGATGCGCTCCAACTCGGTGAAAAACGAATAAAATATGGGCGGTTGGCGCCCTTGTGAGCGAAGCTCGCAAATTCCGATTCGTAGCGCAGGATGCGCTACCAACCCGGTGAAAAATGAATAAAATATGGGCGGTTGGCGCAGTTGGTAGCGCATCACATTGACATTGTGGGGGTCGCTGGTTCGAGTCCAGTACCGCCCACCACTTAAAAGGAGGCTCAATAGCCTCTTTTGTATTTCTTGACGGACTGAGCATTTTGCTTTTGTATGTTTTTGTTTTTAATCACCCAAATTTTATGTTCTTCCCGCTCATGTACCTGATTTTTCCCGTTACCGGACGGTCTGCAAAGGCGCGGTCATGGAGCGCGGCAATTGACCAGAGTATCCCGACGTAACCGTTTGCGGACGGGGCATCAAGTGCGTATTTGTCGTTTAAGTAAATTGAAATTCCCAGCGCTTCTTCCGGAGCTTTTGACCATTCGAGCATTTTTTTAGCCCAGTACATCCTCAAATAACCGTGAATTTTACCTGTTTCCAATAGCTGGAGCTGGGCGTAATTCCAGAGCCTGTCATGGGTTTTTGCCTGTTCAAACTCCTCCTTTGTGTAAAGAAACTGGCGAAAATCCCACCTGTGTGCGGCAAGCGTCTCCTTTGCCCACGCCGGCACGCATTCAAAAGACTTGAAATCCATGCAATAAAGACAAAAATTATCCGATAATCCTCCACGCACAATAAGTTCCTCAAGAAATGTTTCTTTGTTCTCATTTGAGGCGTCGGATTTGATAACTTCCAGTGCTGCACGCTGCGCGGACAAATAACCGTCTTTCAGGTACTTTGAAAGGTGTGAAGTAACGTCCTTTTCGGGGTTGTTTTTGTATTCGGCGTACAAATCGAGCTTTGTTTCAATAAAATCTCTTAAAGCCAGCGCTGCCTCGGTTTTAGGAGCATTGCAGGAAGGGAATTCGTTCAAAAAGCCCGCAATATCAGCATAGATTTTTCTTCTGAAAGTTGCAGCATTATATTCCTGCTTTACGGACGCATAGCGCGCCGGCACAATGTTGTGCGAATCGACCTCAAAAATTTTGCAATCAAAGCTTTTTAAATAATCTTTCGTCAAAATTGGATTAAAATCCGTCACAATTGCTCCCGCTTTTAGCCCGTCAGCACTTTCCCGGATTTCGAAGTCATAGTTTTTAAGCGCCTGCTCAAGCTCCTTTAGACGGGCATTGTAAAAGTCAATTTTCAGTCGTGTTTCAAATTTTTTACTCAAATGAACGATTCTCAGGTTTTTATTGAGCTCCTGAGCTTTTTGGCGGGCAAAATTGAGCGAAAAATTGTCGCACAGCCGCATTTCTCTTTCGATAAAGTAAATTAAGTCGCCGTTTTTTACAGGTTTTTTATTAACTTCGAAAATTCTCTCTTTACGGGGGATTTCTTCGACTTCAAACCTGTTGGGGAGATAATTTAGCATTGTGTTTTTGACGAATCTTTGCATTTTATCAGAATAAAACCCGCAAAGGAATTTTTAAATGCGCATTCGGGCGGTTTTTACGGGGCAGATTTGAGAATACGTCTTACAAAATAATTTTCGTCATTTTCAAGCGCATTTCTTAGATTTTCCGGCGTTTGCGGGAAAACTGCAACAAGACATGCGCATTTTTCGCGTATAGTGTAGTCGTCAAAGTCAAAAGTCTTGTTAATAAGCTCCAAAATGGCTTTTTCTTCTTCAAAATCTCCGAGGCTGGCGACTGCTTCAAGATACCAGAAGATTTTGAAAACTTTTCTTGAATAAATATAGCCGGATTTTCTGCGGTTCATTGTTTTTGCGTCTTCGATGATTTCTAGTGCGCGTTTTATGAGGTTTTTGAAGAAAAATTTCTTGTTTTCAATAAAAGGCAGAATTTCTATAATGTGCCTGCAAATATTGGGGTTTATGTCTATAACAGCGTCCAAAAGGGTCAAAAGAATTTTTTCTGTACGGAAAAAAATGGAAATTTCGGGTATTTTCATAAGTTCGTTAATTTTTATCGCAGCAGCTTCGCGAATAATGCCATGGTGATTGGTCAGATTAAATACGAGCAAATCCGCCTCGTCCTGTGTCCGGATTTCTTTGAGTTTCAGGAGGCAGATTTGTTTTTCAAGGTCATTTTCCGTTTTTATTATCTCAATCAGCTCCGAATGCGAAAAATCCCGCTCACAAAGGAGGCAGGCAGTTTCGGTATTTTTCAGTATGTCGTGAAAATTGTTCATTGCCATATCTACTCCCAATTAATATAGCACAATCGGTGATTAAAAAATTATAAATTCGGTTTATTTTTATACTGTTATTGAATATTAGCAATAACAAACGCTCAAGCAAATAAAGGATATGCACAAAAGAGTTTAGCGATTATAATATGCAACGAAAGGAATAAAACGTGAGAGAATTAATGAATTTTGTAAAAGAGCTCTTTATTCCCCGGCTCAATAACGACGGAGTGGGGCTTTCAGGTTTAAAAAGACGTCCTGCGCCAATCAGAAAAATCAATAAAAAACGTCCGAATAAAGAAATTAAACTTTCCGATTTGATGAGAAGAGCATAAATCTCATTCTGTCATATCGTATAAATGACATTTTGCAAAATGTGTGCTTGAAAACTCTATATTTTCGGGCGCAATTTTGCTGCAAATCTCCATGACTTTAGGGCACCTTGTGTGGAATTTGCAGGCACAGGGAGGTTTTTTGGGGGAGGGCAAATCGCCTTCGAGGCGGATGAAATCCGCATTATGTTCTTTTGCAACCGACGGAACCGCTGATATCAGCGCTTCTGTGTAAGGATGTTTCGGGTTTTTGAAGATTTCTTCCGCTTCGCCCAGCTCAACAACATTTCCGAGGTACATCACCGCAATTCTGTCGGAAATATACTTCACAACCCCTAAATCATGCGACACAAAAAGGATTGTCAGGTTCAGTTTTTCTTTTAACTCGAGCAAAAGTTTTATGATTTGTGCCTGAATGCTTACATCCAGCGCGCTGACGGGTTCATCCGCTACTAGAAATTCTGGCTCAAGAACCAGGGCACGGGCAATTGCGATTCTCTGGCGTTGTCCTCCGGAAAATTCATGCGGATACCGGCGCAAAACTTCTTCATCGAGCCCTGTCAGAGAAAGAATTTTGAAGATTCTTTCTTTTATTGTCTTTTTATCCCTAATTCCGTGCACGACAAGAGGTTCTCTGAGAATATCGAACACTGTCATCCTAGGGTCAAGGCTTGAATACGGGTTTTGAAAAATCATCTGGGCTTTTTTTCGGAAATTTTTTAGTTCTTTTCTTTCCATATCGAGAATATTTTTGCCCTCATAAAGTACTTCGCCCTCAGGCTCAATCAGCCTTAAAACAGATTTTCCGAGCGTTGATTTTCCGCAGCCGGATTCTCCAACAAGCCCAAGAATCTCACCTTTATAAATATCAAGATTAATATTATCCAACGCATGGATAAATTCTTTTGAATTATTCAAAAACCCCGAGCAAACAGGATAATTCATAAAAAGGTTTTTTATTTCTACGAGTTTTTGCATAAATTAATTATATAGCATGCGCGCTTAAAAACATATAAACATCAAGGCTATTTTTTAGCCGTCTATCGTAACGACCTTGAATTGATATGCTTCAAAAGCTGATGGGGATGGATTTTCATTGATTCCGGCTTCTTTTAAAAGTGCATTTATAAAGTCTTTTTTGTCAGGGTATTCTTTCCACATGCAAGGTAAAAATGCTGCCTGTGTAGCGTTGTTGCGTATGATTATGCCGGAGGATTCGTTTATTTTTTCAGCAAGATCATTGAGGCTTGCAAAAGGTATCATCTGTGGGCGTGAAAGTATGCAGATTTCGAGTTTCATTTTGTCGATTTCATCGGAGAAAACTGGTGTTTTGGTCTTGAAAGCTGCATTGTAAGCATTGAGAGTCAAATCGTCCTTCAGGGGCTTAACCGCGAAAGCGCTTCCTGCGCGCCCTCTGAGTTCTCCATTCACAAAAACAGTTATATATGTGCCCCAGAAAGTATCAAATACCGGTGCAAGCTTTTCAATATCGGCATCTGCCGGCATGCTGAATTCGAGCCCTGAAATTATGCTGTTTCTGCAAATTGTTAAAATTGTGTCTGAAAACTCATCTTTTAAGAAATTCGGGATGGATTTTTCGACAACAATCCAGCTCCCGTACCCCTCTTTTCCGGTGTCCGGGTTTGGCGGATCAATATCCGTGCGGATTAAAGAGTATCCCCTTTCTGATTTTGGGGCAGGTGCAGCGTCTTTATTCTCCTGTGAAGAGGCAAGGATTGCTTTTCTCTCTATTTCAGAGGCTGCAGTTTCGTCCATTTTTTGTGCGTCATCAAGTGAGTCAAAATGCGCAAGATCTGATACAAGTATGAATCCTATTTTTTCATTGACAAAATATTTGTCCATAATTGCTGTAACTTTTTTGAAATTGTGGCTGCCGTAGGAGATTGGTACGATTTTTGCTTCAGGCAGAATTGTTTGCAAAAGAGGAATTTGAATATCTATGCTGTGTTCATTTTCAAATACCCTGTCATTGCATTCCGCATCAAAATTTTCAACTAAATCCTGATTAAAAGATTTGTCAATTATTGCATCCCCAAGCGGGGTCTCCCAGGCGTCATAGCAGGACAGTGCAATACCGAAAAAGACTATATAATGCGCAGGCGCCATTATAAAAACCGTTTCTATGCCTTTATCAAGGTACTGCATAGCGTTCATTGCTGTTTTTCCCGAATCCTTGTAAGAGTCGTGAGGGACAATCACTGAGCGTGTTTTGGCGTTGTACTCCGTGGGAATGCTCATTATAAGATTTTTAATTTCTTTTTCGAGCTCCTCCTTGTTGTCCGGGAAATAGCTGTTTTTGAGAGTGAACGGTCTTATATTTGTCATTATAATTTCTCACTTTTGTACGCAAAATTATTATATCGCCCTGTAAAATTCGCAATAATGCCCGATTAGGGGATAAGGGGGGCAATATTTATGCTATTATTCTTTCTGGTGGAGGAATTTATGCAAAAAGTGGAATTTATCAATTCAAATAATAATTTTTCAGCTATTTATGCTGATTTGCTCGCCCAGTTTCCAAAATCCGAGCTTAAATCAAAAGAACGCTTTGAGGAACTTTTGAAAAATCCTGACTATAGGGCATATTCCGTAAAAATTTCGGGTGAAAATGCTGGCTATGTTATCCTTTTTACCGATAAAAAGAATAACACGCTCTGGCTGGATTACATTGCTATTTTTAAAGAACACCATTCAAAAGGTTTTGGAACAGGGATTTTTAATGCGATGAAAAAAGAATTTTCGGAGTTTTTGGGGATTTGGCTCGAGGTTGAAAAACCTGATGAAAATGAACCGGATACTTTGCGCAGAATAAAATTTTATAAAAAATTAGGCGCGCAGCTTGTGAGTGAGAATTACATTTATCCTAATAATGACGGTGGTTTGAGTATGGATTTGTACTTTTTGCCGTTTTGTGAAGCAAATTTTGTGAAAAAAATGCACAAATGCGTAAAAACTGCTTTTGAAACAATCCACAGCGACGTGGAGAATATAGAAAAAATATTCGATAAAATTGTCCGAGAAAAGTTCGTGATAAGGAACACTCTGCCGCCCGCCCCGCTAAT
>URHD01000064.1 GCA_900547585.1 uncultured bacterium
TTAGTCACTTTTTGCTCGGCAGAGTGTTCCTTATCACGAACTTTTCTCGGACAAACTTAAATGGAGTTTTTTGTATAAGATTCTAAATCATTTAGAACCCGTTTAAATTTGTCCAAAATTATATCAATGAGCATAGTAATATGATGGCAATTTTTTTCATTTTCGCGACATAAATCTAAGGCTTCTTGTCCGATTTCAGTTAATGTGTATATTGATGTCAAATCTTTGTAAATTTTGAATAACATTTTTGTTTTATCAGCATTTTTTGTGTTAAACATCTGTACTCCTTGTGTTTTTGGTTGATTTTGTCCGTGAGACGGATTGCGATATTTGTCATTGTAGCGGACAATTTAAAAATGGACAAGCATTTGTTAAAAAAATTAGCAAAAAGAATTAAAGAATTGAGAAAAACCAATGGCTATTCCCAGGATGATTTGTCTGTTTATTCGGGGATTGCCCGCTCCACAATCGGAAACCTCGAAACTGCTCAAAATGATATTGTCTTATCGAAACTTAATAAAATTGCGAAAGCATTTAATGTCACTTTATCGGAATTGCTAAATTTTTAAATAAACATAAGCTATTACTTTGTTTAAAATCCTTTAAGGTTAATTATTCTGCGGCAAATCCCCCGCTGCAACCTGAATTTTCTCGCTGATTGTCAACGCGTTTGAAATCGGAATCCCTCCGGCTTGCGCGGGCTTGTTTACGACCTTTCCGCTGACGTACATTACTGTGGAACCGCCGCCATCAAGGTTCATCGCCTCAACGCACCCGAATTCTTTCATTAATCGCGCTGTTTCACCTAATGTCATGCCAATTGAGGCATGCTCGCGCCCGTCAATTGTTATCATTATGAATTCGTTGTCGCGCGTGTAACCGATTGCGGTTCTGGGGTTTCTGCCGGTTACGGAATTGAGCCTTTGCGCCGCTGCATCAACAAAAACCTGCCCGTCTTTCACAAGATATGGCCCCCCGCTTATTATATGGTCAACATCGCCCCAAATCGGGTTGACTTTTACGTCGAGTAGGATTTCTTTTGCATTAAAAAACGGCTGCAACTTGTCTTTCGGGCCGGAAATCACATATCCTTGCGCCGGTATTGTTGTTGAGCCGTATGATTTGGATATAATTTTGCCTGTTGAATCTACTGCGATGTTGATTCCGTATTTCGGGGGCGTGGGCGAGGTTTGACCCCAGTCCTGCGTGTAAATAAGAACATATGTGGAAAGCATTCTTGGCTGGTTGATGTTGTCGACTTTTAAATGTGTGCTTCCGGCCCTGATGTAAGAAATAAGCCCGAGTTTTGACATTTTAAAACCATCTTTTGAAATTCCCATGGCAACTCTGTTGAAAATAGGGCCTGTGTAGATTTTTTTGTCTATCATCAGCGTGCCTAAAGGTACTCCTGTCTGGGGCTTAAAATAAGTGCCGTTCACTGCGGCGATAGAATTATTCTTTTGTGCAATAGTTCTAATTGTTGCCCTGCGTTTTAAGGTGGTGGATGCTAATTGTGGTGAAATTTCGATGTTGGGGTTGAGTTTTCGGTTTACTTCTACTACATTAATCCTCACAGGTCGCCCGTTGATGTACCTTACGAGCCGTACATGCTTAACCCCATCGGCGACTGTGAGAATAGCCCCGTTTTTGTAGCGCATCCGGAGCCTCGTTTCCCACCTTTGCTTTTCTTCGGTTAAACTCATCGGCTGGGAGGTCACAAGCGGTTCTGTGTTCTCGATTTGCGGTGCATTTACATAGGCGGTTTTTGCAATTTCGTTCCCGATTGCCGCTAAAGGATTGTGAATCACAAGATACTGTGCCGTAAATACGCTTATGAGTATAGTAATCATGCATGAATTGTTGATAATTCTTTTTATACTCTTTTGATTTTCATAAAGCGTAGCGTTCATGATTAATTTGTAATTTACTATCCTTTCTACTACTATTGTAGCATAATTTATATATCCTTTCAATACTGAATATGACTTAATTTTAAAAAATCAAATGGCTGTAAAGCCGCGCGGTTAATATTTCTTAATGGGATTTTGTACACTTAATGCGCAATTCATTTAACGCGGGGAACAAGCCCGACCGGCTCCTGAAATGAGGTGTTTTTTGCAAAATATTGCCCGATTGTCTAATTGCTCCGGAGTTTTGTTTTGCATTTAATATAATCAAATCTTTTTCATACTTCCAACTATTCTTAATTCCAGACAGCGGGGCTATTTCAGCCCCATTTTTTTATTAAAAAGTACTTTAAATTCGATGTCACCCCCAACTTGATTGGGGATCTCCGGCAACGCCGGTCAAAAGCGTAAATAAGAACATGTTTTTGCAAAAGATTCCCAGGGAAACGGGAATGACAACACACACAGGCTATCAAACGCCGTAAAGCCCCAAAAGTCTGATTGGTTCAGCCTCTCTGTCCACCCAAATCTGGCTTCTTGAGGGTGTAAAAGCCTCATTTACCTCTTTTTTTAGCACAGCAAAGTTTATATCAATAAAATTTATGCTCGGAACCCTTTCAACAAAGTACTCAGGCGCCCCGCAGTTGGGGCAGAATTTTGTATGGGGGAGGATTTTTCCGCGTTTGATAATAGTTTTTCTTTTTACGTTGCAGCATGCGCAGCGCGTTAGATACCAGTGGTTTTCGACGTATTTTCCGCAGTCAGGGCAATAACCCGCGTCGACCTCCGACGAAACCCTTGTATGAGTGCATTCTGACTTTTTTTTGAAAAATAACATATTCGCCCCTTAAAATAAATTTACAAATTATTTATAATGACGATTCCAATCATGTCAAATAACATGTCAGAAAAAGGATTGAGCCTTATTGACAAAATAAAATGAGCATATAATATGGTATAAGACGATGTATTTTTGTCTAAAAATGTTTTATAGAGGTAAAACCTATTAAACAGGCAATATAGAACACGTAGTAGATATACAAAAAAGGAGATTAATCTCATGGCACGCGAAAAGTATGAACGTACGAAACCGCACGTTAACATTGGTACAGTAGGCCACGTTGACCACGGTAAAACTACATTGACAGCAGCAATCACTTCTGTTTTGGCAGCAGCTGGACAAGCTCAGGCTAAAAAATTCGATGAAATCGACGCTGCTCCGGAAGAAAAAGCAAGAGGTATCACTATCTCTACTGCTCACGTAGAATACGAAACAGCAGACAGACACTATGCACACGTTGACTGCCCCGGCCACGCTGACTATGTTAAAAACATGATCACAGGTGCAGCTCAGATGGACGGCGGTATCCTCGTTATCGCTGCCACAGATGGTCCGATGCCCCAAACTCGTGAACACATCCTCCTTGCTCGTCAGGTTGGTGTTCCCAGATTGGTTGTATTCTTGAACAAATGCGATATGGTTGACGACGAAGAACTTCTCGAACTCGTTGAAATGGAAACAAGAGAACTCTTGTCTTCATACGAATTCGACGGCGACAATATTCCTATCATCAAAGGTTCAGCTCTTAAAGCTCTTGAAGCTGTACAGGCTAACGCTAACGTAAAACGCGGCGAAGACAAATGGGTTGACAAAATTTGGGAACTCATGGATGCGGTTGACTCTTACATCCCGACTCCTGAACGTGACCTTGATAAACCTTTCTTGATGCCGGTTGAAGACGTATTCTCTATCACAGGTCGTGGTACTGTTGCTACAGGCCGTGTTGAAAGAGGTAAAGTTAAAGTTGGTCAGGAAGTTGAAATCGTTGGTTTCGGCGAAACTAAGAAAACAACTGTTACAGGTGTTGAAATGTTCAGAAAACTGCTTGACGAAGGTCTTGCAGGCGACAACATCGGTGCATTGCTCCGTGGTGTTGACAAAACTGAAATCCAGAGAGGTCAGGTATTGGCTGCTCCCGGATCTATCACACCTCACACAAAATTCACAGCTAACGTTTACGTTCTGACAAAAGAAGAAGGCGGACGTCACACTCCTTTCTTCCCCGGATACAGACCTCAGTTCTACATCAGAACTACTGACGTAACCGGTTCTATCAAATTTGACGGCGAAATGGTTATGCCTGGTGACAACGTTGTAATGGACGTTGAATTGATTGCTCCTGTAGCTATCGAACAAGGTATGAGATTCGCTATCAGAGAAGGCGGACGTACAGTTGGCGCAGGTGTTGTTGACAAAATTACTGCGTAGTTTGTTGATTACACATCAAAAATTAAAAACCGCTCCGAAAGGGGCGGTTTTTTTATTTTTCCATCGGAATCAGATGGAGGAGTTGTTTTCTCAGGGAGTTTAGCTTTCTTTCGTTCACAATAGACAAATTTGTTATATCCAGATGATGAAATTCCAGCTGGTTGAGCAGAATATTGTTCAATATTGAGTGCAAATGGTAAATTCTGTATGTTTGGCGGTAAAGATTTTTGATTTGTTCGCTTGTGATTTCAATTTTTGACATTGTGACCTCTATAATAATTAATATTTTATGTAAACTGATAATATATTATCAATAAACGTATTATATGATATAGAAATAATCTTGTCAATAAATTATCATTAATATATGGAAAATGAACAATTATCGTTAAAAATTGGTAAAAAAATAAGGCTCCTTAGGGAATATAAAGAATTTTCCCAGGAAGATTTGGCTATAAAATCAAAAATGGGGATACCTTCAATTAGTATAATCGAACGGGGAAAGGCCAATCCTACACTCCATTCTTTAAACCAAATTGCCAATGCGTTGGAAGTTGATATTTCGGAATTATTTAATTTTACGATTTAAGCAAAATTTTATGAACAATGAAGATTTAATAAATAAAATTGGCAAAAAGATAAAGCTTTTGAGAGAAAACCAAAAAATATCTCAAGAAAAATTGGGGCAATTAGCTAAATTAGAAAGAAATTCTGTTGGCCTGATTGAAAGAGGCGAAACAAACCCTACTTTGTGCTCTTTAAACCAAATTGCCAATGCGTTGGAAGTTGATATTTCAGAATTATTTAATTTTACGATTTAATTTATTTATCGCGGTTGCGTAAAAACACTTGAATATTCATTTTTCTAGCTCGATTCACTGTGCCCCACCCCCCTATTGCATGAAAATCTTTACCATGTATGATTAAAAAGTCAGAAAAGTTACCGACAATTTAATACAATATCGCGGAAATTCGTTTTCTGCATTTTTGTTGTTGTGTTAATTGTCAAAAAATAAAGATTTGTAATATTAAACGTAAGAAAGGTTACAACGTGGAAGAATCTAAAGAAACAAACGTACAGGAATCGGTTGAAGAAGTAAAAACCGAAGAAACAGTTGAAACAGCAGCTGCTGAAACTGTTGAATCAGCAGAAACAACTGAAGCTAAACCCGCAAAACGCGGCAGAGGCGCAAAAGAGGGCAAAGGCAGAAAAAGAAAAATCGAAACTGTCGAAGCTCCCCAGTCTGAATGGAAAGAACGCGTAGTTCAAATCAGACGTGTAACAAAGGTTGTAAAAGGCGGTAAAAAACTCAGCTTTAGAGCAATCGTTGTTGTCGGAAACGGCAAAGGACAGGTCGGCGTAGGCTGTGCAAAGGCATCAGAAGTCATCATCGCTATCCAGAAAGCCATCGCAGAAGGCAGAAAAAGCCTCATCACCGTTCCTATCTTCAAAACAACCATTCCTCACCCGATTGTCGGAAACTCCGGCGCAGGCAGCGTTATGCTGAAACCCGCTTCAATGGGTACCGGTGTTATCGCAGGCGGCGCTGTTCGTGCAGTGCTTGAACTTGCCGGCATCGAAAACATTTTGAGCAAATCTCTCGGTTCAAAAGCTCCTTTGAACGCTGCTAACGCAACAATCGAAGCTTTGAAATCATTGAGAACGTTCAACGATGTTGCTAAAAACCGCGGTTTGACGTTGAAAGAAATGTTGAACGCATAAGCTCTGTTATTTCGAACTTGTTTCGGAATCTCAAAGACCTTGCGTATTGACATAAATTTCAGTGCAACCTTAAAAAGCTAATAAAGTAAAGGAAAAAATAAAAATGGCTAAAGATAAATTAGAAAAAGTATCGATAAGACTGAAAAAAAGCCTTATCGGCTCAACAAAAGACCAGATTAAAGTCGTTAGAGCACTCGGTCTCAAAAAAACTAACGATGTTGTTGAACACTTCAACAGTGCAACTATCATGGGTATGGTAAATAAAGTGCCTCACCTTGTTGAAGTGGTGAAATAAGGGTGTGCAGGGCAAAGGGAGCCTGCGCAGGCAGGGGACCAAAGCCCGCAACCGTTCTATACCGCCGTTGCGGAGGAACAGTGTTCCGGAGCGTACGAATCTTTGATTCGACAGGCGGAATCGTTAAAAATATCCAATCGGCTAATATTAAAAATTAATGAAAGGTAATATAAAAATGGCAGATAGAATCACATTAGAAGACTTAAGACCTGCTGAAGGAGCAACAAAAGGCTCAAAAAGAGTAGGCAGAGGCAGAGCATCAGGACACGGAAAAACTTCTTGCCGCGGTCACAACGGCGAAGGACAGCGCTCCGGCAGCTCACAAAAAAGAGGTTTTGAAGGCGGCCAGATGCCCTCATACAGACAAATGCCTAAACTCAAAGGCTTTACTAATTTCAACGCAATCAACTATGCAGAAGTTAACGTAAAAGACCTTGAAAGACTGGGACTTGAAACTGTTGACCTCGACGCGTTAATCGGCGCAGGCAAAGTTCACCCGTCATCAGAAGGCTTGAGAGTCCTCGGAAACGGCGAAATCTCAAAAGCTGTAAGTGTTAAAGCAAACTACTTTACACCTTCGGCAAAAGAAAAAATCGAAAAAGCAGGCGGAAAGGCTGAGTTAGTATAATGCAAAACGCAAGAATCAAGCCACCTTCAATGGAAGATGTGGCATCAATGCTCCAGGCTTCGGGCTTGAAAGCTAAATTAATATTTACTTTCGCAATGATTGCCATATTCAGGCTTGGCGTGCATTTGCCGCTGTTCGGTATCGACAATCAGATATTTGCAAGAATCGCACAGGGAAACAATATCATCGGATTTATTGATTTGTTCTCGGGCGGTGCTTTGCAGAACATTTCGATACTGGCTCTGGGCATCGGGCCTTACATTACGGCGTCAATTATCATGCAATTGCTGACCGTTGTAATCCCGCACCTTGAGCAGCTGCAAAAAGAGGAGGGCGAAGCCGGCAGAAGAAAAATTTCGCAATATACGCGTGTTTTCACGGTGTTTATCGCGGTTTTTCAGTCTGCGTTGTTCCTTTTCTACCTTTTGCATCAAGCTCCTGCGGCAATTCTGGTTAATCCGGCGGTATTCTTTATCGGCTCCACAATCATCCTCACGGCGGGTTCCGTGTTTGTGATGTGGCTTGCTGAGCTGATTACCGAAAAAGGCATCGGAAACGGCGGCTCGCTGCTGATTTTCGTGGGTATTCTTTCAAGAATCCCGTTCTATTTTGAACAAACCGGACAACTCGTAATGAACGATTCGTCAAAACAGCTCGGATTGCTGCTTTTGCTCGCAATCTTCTTCGGAACGATGATTTTGATTGTAATAATGCAGGAAGCCATCCGAAAAGTGCTTATCGTGAACCCCAGAAGACAGGTTGGCAACAAGGTTTACGGCGGAGTGAACACATTTATCCCGTTCAAGATGAATCCGGGCGGCGTAATGCCTATCATCTTTGCGGTTGCAATTTTGTTGTTCCCGACGACGGTTATAAGCCTTATCGGACAATCGAATCTGCCTCCGGGAACGTTCAGAAATATAATTACGCAGCTCACGACGATATTGAGCCCGTCAGGCGTTACTCACTACGTGCTGTACTTCCTGTTAATCGTATTTTTGACGTTTTTCTACGCGTCAATCATGCCTAACATGCAGCCGAAAGAGATTGCGAACAATTTGAAAAAATACGGCTCATCAATCCCCGGAATCAAACCCGGAAAACCGACCGCGGAAGCTCTGGACAGGATTTTGAGCAGAATCACGCTTCTTGGCGCACTCGCGCTGGGCGTAATCGCTTTGATTCCGTCGTTTGCTTCTTATATCACGGAAATTACGACGCTTCAGGGCATCGGAGCTACTTCGCTCATAATCATGGTCGGTGTTGCGCTTGACTTTATTAATCAGGTCAAAGCTCAGCTGCTGGCTAAAAATTATGAAAGCTTCCTGAAAGAATAAACGGATAAAAAATAAAAAAGCGTCGGACAAAACCGGCGCTTTTTTAGTGCTAAACTGTAAAACATGGAGGGTTTGCCCGTGTATAAACAAATTTTTGAAAACTTAAAAAAATCCGCATTCAGAAGCAAATTCAGGCTAAAAGAAAAGGAAAAATTGTATATAAAAGAAAAGGGGCTCGCCACAATCGAATCACATGCGCGTGATTTCATTGCAAAAAGAATTGCACCGGCTGTGGTTCCTAATGACGGCAAACAAACCCCGATGAAAGGCCATCCGGTTTTCATCGCCCAGCATGCGACCGCCTGCTGCTGCCGCGGATGCATAAACAAATGGCATAAATTCCCCAAAAATGTTCAATTGACGCAAAAACAACAGGATTATATCGTTGGTTTGATAATGGAATGGATTAACGGGCAGCTGCTGGCTTAATCACACCCGCACGACGGGCTCAAAGAACCGTCGCAGCATAGCGCTTTGTTGTATTTACATCCGCAAACCCCGCCGTGGCGCGAACAGCAGCCCTTTTTATTGAGAACGGAGTTTTCTATTACCGCAAAACCCGCACCGGCACAAAAAAGTACCAGCAATGCGCCGATTAAAATCTTTTTCACCATAATTATTTATTTATCCTCGTTTTTTCTAATTCTATGCATTTGCGCAAGGACTGTCAATCACCATCTGTAACTAATTTTTAAATTTACCCCTTGACTTAGAGTTAACTCCAGCATTTAAAATGATATTACAGTGAAAAAAGGAGAAAATTTCATGACAATATTGGACAAAATTAACAACCCTGAAGATGTGAAAAATCTCACAATAGACGAGATGAAATCGCTTGCGCAGGACATTCGCGCGGGTATTTTGAACAGAGTAAACCTTGTCGGAGGCCATCTGGGGCCGGATTTGGGCATAGTCGAGGCAACTATTGCGTTTCACTATGTTTTTAATTCACCTGTGGACAAAATCGTGTTCGATGTTTCACATCAGGTTTATCCGCATAAAATGATTACGGGCAGAAAAGCCGGATTTTTGCACCCGCTTGAGCATCCTGAGATTTCCGGCTACACAAATCCCGCAGAAAGCGCCCATGACCATTTTGTTGTCGGACATACCTCAACTTCGGTGAGCCTTGCGACCGGTGTGGCTAAAGCAAGAGATTTGAAAGGCGAAAAATACAACGTAATTGCGCTGATTGGCGATGGTTCACTCACAGGCGGCGAGGCTTTCGAGGGCTTGAACAATGCGGCTGTGTTAGGAAGCAATTTTATCGTAATTGTGAACGACAACGACATGTCAATCGCCGAAAATCAGGGCGCAATAGACAAACACCTCAAAGAACTCCGAAAAGCTAAAGGAAATGTCGAAAACAACCTTTTTAAAGCAATGGGATATGAATATTTCTTCGTAGAAGACGGAAACGATCTTAAATCGCTAATTGAAACCTTTGAAAAAGTCAAAGATGTTGACCATCCTGTCGTTGTGCACATTTGCACGCTCAAAGGCAAGGGCTACAAACCCGCAGAAGAAGACAAAGAGCCCTATCACTGGCAGCTTCCAGGGTTTTTGGATGAAAACAAGCCCGCGTTAGAACCTGTTGAAACCTACGATTCAATAACAACGGATTATATCCTGAAAAAACAAAAGGAAAACCCTGCTATCGTGTCGATTTCCGCTGCAACACCGGGCGCAACCGGCTATTCGCGTGAATATAGAAAAGAATTGGGCAAAAACTACACGGATGTTGGCATTGCCGAGGGGCATGCGGTTGCTTATGCGTCGGGGATTGCGAAAAACGGCGGAAAACCGATTTTCGGCGTGTTGAGTTCGTTTATCCAGAGGACTTATGACCAGCTTTCGCAGGATTTGGCGCTGAACAACTCGCCGGCGACGATTCTTGTTTACTGGGCGGGGATTTCCGGCGCTGATATGACGCATTTGCAGACTTTTGACATTCCGCTCATCAGCAATATCCCGAATATCGTTTATCTTGCGCCCGCAAACAGGGAAGAATACCTGAAAATGCTTGACTGGTCGGTCGAACAGAACGAACATCCGGTGGCAATCAGGGTTCCGATGGGGCAGGCGGTTTCTTGCGGAATTGAGGATACGACCGATTATTCTGTTTTGAATAAATACAAAGTTGCTGCAAAAGGCGAAACCGTTGCAATAATCGGGCTCGGCAGCTTTTTCGGGCTTGCAAATGAGGTAAAAGACGAGCTCAAAAAGCACGGAATCAACGCAACCGTTATAAATCCGCGATTTATAACGGGCGTGGATGAAGAATTGCTTAACAGCCTGAAATCTGACCATCAGCTCGTCATCACGCTGGAAGACGGCGTTCTGGACGGCGGTTTTGGTGAAAAAATCGCAAGATTTTACGGCGATTCAAGCATGAAAGTTCTAAATTTCGGCGCGAAGAAAGAATTCACTGACAGAGTGTCTGTTGACGAGCTTTATGAGCGATACAGATTGAAAAAAGAGCTCATTGCGGACGATGCGATGAAATGCCTTTCTGCGGTAGTTTGCTAGATTTTAAAAGCCCCTTTCTTGTTAATAGAAAGGGGCTTTTTTATGAAACTTGATAATTTGCGGGGTATTCAAGAGCGGGATTTAGTTTTTCCGTTCTGATTCCTCCGGCTACGCGACGGGTTTAAGTTGTCTGAGAAAAATTCGTGATAAGGAACGAAGTGACGTGAACGAATTTTTTGA
>URHD01000065.1 GCA_900547585.1 uncultured bacterium
CCGCCAGCAGCGTCCTTATGACAGAAATCAAGGCAACTACAGCCGTCCTCAGGGGAATTACCAGCGTCCGCAGCAGGGCGGGTTCAATAATCGTCCGCAAAGACCCGGATTTAATAAGCGCCCCGGCGGATTTAACAACAGACCCAAAAAACCGGCAAAACAGCTGCTTGTAAATAAAGATCAGCTTGCACAAATTGAAGAACTATACAAAAAGATGCTTCCGCTGCCGAATCCGGATGCGCATGAAGTTATCGGAGAACAAATCGGGCTTGAGGCAAGAAAAGTCTTTTTCGGAATTAATTTAATCAGACAAAAAATGATGCTTCCGAAACTTCCTTATCCAAAACGTAAGCTTGCTGTTTCTCCTGACCAGTTGACGGCTATAAAAGCGCTTTATGAGCCGCTTTTACCGTTGCCGCCTATCGGCTGCCATAAAATTATTGCTGCCCAGCTGAAAATTGATGAATGGCGTGTGCACGTGGGTATCGGGCTTGTCAGAAAGCAGATGGGTATGGACAGATGGAACCCTGACAGAGAAGATGCTCCGGAAGAGTTTAAAAACAAGCCGGAAGAGGCTCCTGTAGCAGAAGAAAAGCCTAAAAAAACGGCTAAAAAATCTTCAAAAGCTGCAGCCAAGGAAGAAGAACCTGCCGAAGCGGAATAATTGTTATGAACAGACTTATCTCCATCGGGAAGATTGTTAATTTTCACGGTATTAAGGGCGAAGTTAAAATGGGATTTACTGCCGGTAATGAACGATTGATTAAGTCCTTAAAAACTGTTTATCTTTTTCAAAATGACCGGAAATTCCCTCTGGATGTTGAATATGTCCGTTTTCATAAGAATTTTGCGCTTGTTAAGTTCAAGGGACTTGATTCTATCAACGATGTATCGGACTATAAGGGGCTGCTTGTGCATGTTTACGAAGAAGTTGTGAAAGCCGCGCTGGAAAAAGACGAATACCTTATCAGCGACCTTACGGGAATGGAGGTTTTTGATACAAAGGGCAATAAAATCGGCGTAGTTGATGTTGTTGGTGAAAATCGTGCTTCTGACTTGATTTGTGTTAAAAAACCGGATTCAAAAACCTTTATGGTGCCCTTTGTTAAGGAACTTGTGCCTGTGGTTGATATTTCTGCAAACAAAATCGTTGTGAATATGATTGACGGGCTGGACGAATGAAATTTGACGTATTAACGCTTTTTCCTGAAATGATTGAGGGCGCATGCTCGCATAGTATTATTTCAAGAGCGCTTGAAAAAGAAATCATTAGCGTAAATGCCATCAATCCTCGCGATTTTTCCAAAGATAAACACAGAAAAGTCGATGATACGCCGTTTGGCGGCGGTGCGGGGATGGTTTTGATGTGCCAGCCTTATTTTGACGCATTTGATAGCATTGAAAAGGGCGAAAATACGCGTGTTTTGGTTATGTCACCGCAGGGACGTCCTTTTAATCAGAAGATGGCATGCGAGCTCGCAAAATGTGAGCATATTGTCATTATGTGCGGGCATTATGAGGGTTTTGACGAGAGAATTAAGGAATATACCGCTGCCGAGGAGATTTCAATCGGCGATTTTGTGCTTACGGGCGGTGAATTGCCGGCTTTGTGTCTGATTGATTCGATTTCCAGAAATCTTGACGGATGTCTTGGGAAAATTGATTCTGCGCACTTTGATTCGTTTTCTGACGGGCTTCTGGAGCATCCGCATTACACCAAGCCGCGGGATTATCAGGGCATGCCTGTTCCTGAAGTGCTCTGTGGCGGCAACCATGCTCAAATCAACCGCTGGCGAAGAAAACAACAAATGATAGTTACAAAGAAAAAACGACCGGATTTGTACGAAGAATTCAAAAAAAACTGCAAAAATAAAGAAGATTTAAAGCTTTTGAATGAGGTCGAAAAAGAAAATATTGATTATAATTTATGAAATTAGATTATTAAGGGAAATCGGGATAGAAAAATGCACCTGAACGACGAACAATTAAAAAAATTGATAGATTTATCAGAAATCGGGATAGATTATGCTGTTGCCGGCCCGGATGACATCAGCAAGGCTCTTATTGCCATAGAAAGAAAACTTCTTTCTTTCAGCGCGGCTGATACTGCTTTGAAACCTATGGATTTCAATATTTTGATTGTTGATGATTTGGAGCTTTCAATTTATCAATTCAACCAGATGCTCAAGAGAATCGGTATTGTTCCGACCGTTGCCCGCACAAAAGAAGAAGCTTTTGCAGAGCTAAAGAAGAAAAAATTTGATTATATTGTCGTTGACCTGTTTTTGCCTGATGCAATAGACGGAATAGAGCTTATTCAGGAGTGCTTGAAACTCAAAGACGAAAACCACCTGAATAAAATCATCGTAATGTCCGGCACCGACGACAAATCCCTGATTGAAAAGTGCTATAAACTCGGAATTGATGAATTTGTCCCTAAAAGTGCAAACTGGCACGAACAAATTCTAAAATTTATTACATCTTCTATTTCAAACAAGCAGCATAACGATTTTCTAAAATATTTCATCAACGAAACGATTGTCTGCTATACCCTGAACAAATTTAATACCCCGAAATCAATCGAGGGGCTTGTTAAAGACGTTACGACAACAGTCTATACGGGCTATAAAAACATAATATTCAACATGGAAAACATCAAAATATTTGATGATGACTATACAGGCGTTTTTGCTGACCTTTTCCGGCTCGCCCAGGAGAATGGAGGGTCGTTTACACTGGTTAACATTTCTAATTCCCTGAGAACAGCACTTGCTGACGCGTTTTTGGATACTCTCATCCCAATTATGCAAAATGTTGATGCTGCAGTGAGCAAACTCTCATCGAATAACTGATTATTTGCACAATTTCCATTGAATTGAAAGATTTTTACGGCGTTTCGAACATGTCAACGCGCCTTTTGTGGCGTCCGCCCTCAAAATCTGTCTTTAACCATGTTTCCACAATATCAAGCGCCAGATATTCGCCGGTGATTCGCTCTCCGAGGCATAAAATGTTTGCATTGTTGTGTGATTTTGACATCCTTGCCGTTGTTGCGTCAAAGCAGGTTACTGCGCGGATTCCTTTTGTCTTATTTGCGACAATGCTCATCCCGAGCCCCGTGCCGCAAACAAGGATTCCGTTGTCAAAATTGCCTGCAGCAACTTCTCCGGCAACTTCTTTGGCGATTACCGGATAATCGCATGATTCAATCGTGTAGGTTCCAAAATCCTTTACTTCAACCCCTTTTTTGTTCAAATATTCAATAATTTTGTTTTTAAGATTAAAGCCGCCATGGTCGCAGCCGATTGCTATTTTTTGTTTCATATATAACTCCTTGTCTATTGATTTTAGCATTTAATGGCGGATTTGTTATGTAAAAAAATGTTAAATACTCTCAAAAATCTCTAAAGTCATGCCTGCCTCCTGCCGATATAAGTAATATGAGATACAAACGAACAGGATGTGCGAAGTGTTAAACGAAATTTTGAACGGTGTGAATGAACTTGAAGAAATGATGGTTGAATATTCGGAAATAAACAGTTTTCTGTTCTGCCACAACAAAATGTTTATGATTGCAAGCGAAAATGCCTACAAAACGCCAGAATACAACCATCAGCCCTATACTTTTAAGTATGGTTCGTATGACATGTCGAATTATTTAAAAAATTACGTGTAATCGAAAAAATTCCCCTTGTTTAAGCCAAAAACCAATCCTTAATCTTGTCTGCAAGCAGTTTTGTTGCTGTTTGCAGATTTTCATATGTTGAATTGTTCTCAATGACGTAATCCCAGTCTTTTACATCATCAAGATCGGTTTCTGTCCGGTCGTTTTCGCTTTTTAGCACGCCGCGTTTGGCCCGGTTGTCTCTGTCGCACTCAACGCGGATTTTGAATGCTCCTGCTTCTTTGAAAAACTCCAGTTCGCGTTTCATTCGCACATCTGGAACGATAATATTGCCCTCAAGTGCGATAACCTTTTTAATCCAGTAATCAGAATCCTGTGAGCGTCTGAAATTGCCCAGATCAATCAAATCCTGCCGGTAAAGAGGTTTGTGCTTTTCGATTTCCTCCAGCGATAGCCCCTCTCTTTCGCCGTATTCGAGTTTTATGGCGTCGCCGAGCCCGATTCTGCGAAAATCCGGAAATATATCGAGTAAAATCTTTGCCACAGTGTCTTTTCCGCAAAACTGCTTGCCTGAAAGTATAATAATTTTGTCTGCCATAATAATCCTCAAAAATTTTTGTAAAAATTTATTTACATTTTAGCATAAAAAGGGTTCAAAAAAATTTTTTTTTGCGTTATAACTAATATCCCACTGTTTACTTTACCTATTATAACGAATAGAGAAAACGCATGAGAATTAATAACATCGAAAGCAGATTAAACTGGGAAAGCTCTTATTTGAGAAGCAACCCGACAAACTACATCAAGGCAAGACAAAAATACCTCGATGCGGCTTATTCTGTGGATACAAAAAACACTCTCAATTCGTCCAGTGCAATTCGCGCTAATCAATCATTAAGAGATTTAGGTCTGTTTTAAACTTCTCCTCCATCTCGGATTTTAGCGGTGATTGGATTTCATAAGCGCCGGATTCAACGAGCGCAAAAGCCTCTTTTCTTGCCAGTTCAAGAATTTTTGTGTCTTTTACAAGGTCGGCAAGCGCAAAATTCAGCATGCCGCTCTGCCTTGTGCCCAAAAATTCACCCGGGCCGCGCAGCTGCAAGTCTTTTTCGGAAATTATAAAGCCGTTATTGGTTTCTTCCATTACTTTCAGGCGCTCAATCGAAACCTGATTGGCTTTTTGCGGAACGAGCACGCAATATGACTGCAATTCAGAGCGCCCGACGCGCCCGCGCAGCTGGTGCAGCTGTGAAAGCCCGAATCTTTCGGCATTTTCAATAGCCATGACCGTTGCATTCGGCACATCCACGCCAACCTCCACAACAGTTGTGCTGACGAGAATATTATATTTTCCGTTCTTAAAATCGTCCATGACTTCGTCTTTTTCCGCCGGAGTAAGCTTTCCGTGCAGCAAACCTATTTTCAAATCCGGAAAAACCTCTTCTGAAAGCCTTTGAGCCTCGATTGTGGCTGCTTTTGCCGATAAAGTTTCGCTTTCATCAATAAGCGGATAAACAATATAAGCTTGATGCCCGTTTTTGACCTCATCTTTGATTAATTTGTACAGCTGTTTGCGCTGTCCGGGCTTGATTAACGCGGTTTTAATCGGTTTTCGGTTTTTTGGCATTTCGTCGATTATTGAAAAATCCAAATCGCCATGTGTGGTCAGAGCGAGGGTTCTCGGGATTGGTGTGGCTGTCATTGTGAGCATTTGCGGATTTTTACCCTTTGAAAGCAGCTTTGAGCGCTGTTTTACTCCGAATCTGTGCTGCTCGTCGATTACAATTGCGCCGAGATTGTCAAATTGAACATTCTCCTGTATCAAAGCGTGTGTTCCGATTGCGATATTTATCTGGCCGTTTTTGAGGTCTGTTTCGAGCTGTTTTCTTAGCTTTGTTTTGTTTGAACCTATGAAAAGTCCCGCACTAAGCCCCAGAGGAGCAAGCCATTTTACAAAATTATTAAAATGCTGCTGTGCAAGAATCTCTGTCGGGGCCATCAAAACACCCTGATAACCGTTTTCAACGGCAGAAAGCAGCATTGCACAAGCCACAACCGTTTTCCCGCTTCCGACATCGCCCTGCAAAAGCCTTTGCATTGGCATATCCGATGCAATGTCTTTTAAAATTTCATTTAGCGCCTTATCCTGCGCGCCTGTGAGTTCAAAAGGCAAACTATCGAGGAATTTCTTCACAAGCCCGTTTTTTTTGATTTTGAGGGGGATTGTTTTGATATTTTTCGCGTTTTCTTCTCTGATTGTGGCAAGTTTCAGCTGGAGCAGGAAAAATTCTTCAAAAACTATCGTAAATCGCGCCCTTTCCAGCAATTCTTCGTTTTCCGGAAAGTGAATCTGTTTAAGGGCGGTTTTTCTGTCTAAAAGATTGTTTCGTTCTTTTATTGCCTCCGGAATGACATCAGGAATTGCGCCGAGGTACTTTTCGAGTGCATTAAAAATCGCCCTGCGCAAGAATTTTATGTTCAATCCCTCAACTAACTGATAAACCGGTACAATTCGTCCGATGTTCAGGCTGCTTTTTTCTTCAAAATCACCTGAAAGAACCTGATATTCCGGGCGATCGATTGTGAAAATGCCTGAAAACTTGTCGATTTTTGCTTTTCCGGAAATTATTATGTTTGAACCCCTTATGAACTGCGATTTGTAGCGTTCCATGAGATATTTGCTTGCTTTTGCATAAAAGAAGTTTAGTTTCACAAGCCCTGTGCCGTCAGTGACCGATAAGCTTACGATTCCAAGTCCTTTTGCTGTATTGTAGGCGCTTATGCTTTTTATTTCGCCGATTACCGTGCAGTCCTGCCCTTCTTTCAGGTTTTTGATGAGCGTTCTGGAGGAATAATCGATGTGGCGTTTGGGAAAGTAGAATATGAGGTCTTTTGCTGTGAAAATTCCGAGTTTGTTCAACAAATTAGCGACTTTCGGCCCGACGCCTTTTACATAAACAACATCGACTTCAGACGGGTTGTCTGTTTTTTCAGCTGGAATAATTTTGGGCGCTTCAATTTCTTTTCGCAGGGTTACAACTAGCCTCTGCACGGCTTTTCGCCTAGAGGGGACAGACGCCATCGGATATGTTTCAAATTCTTTTGAGAGAACAAGCCATTTCGGGTCACGTTTTGATTTTTTGTATAATTTGTTAAGTTCTTTCAACACAAAGCCGGAAAAAGTCGTCATTTTTCCGCGAATGTCGATATAAAGATTCTTTTGTTCGACTTCAATAGCCTGCCGAATCTGTTCCAGATTCTCAATCTGAACCAATTTTCCGCCCTCAAATCTCTTACAGAATAATTTTAACATATTTTCTGCAAAAGCAGTCAAACAAGTTCAGGTTTAAAATTAGCCGCCCCCCCCCAAGCTCCGTATAAGCCATGAAACGGGGCTGTGCCCCTAAACAATCACATCTGTCGTGAAAAAATCGCATAAATCTCCCGCCCTATATAAAAATAAAAGAAAAGCCGGAACATGTTGGTTCCGGCGGTTAATGTTTACGATATAAGATAAATGTATTAAAAATCTGTTCTAATGATAACTGTTCTTGTTGTAAACGGGTAGGGTGTTTTGAACGGTGAGGATTTCCAGATGGCGTCGTAGATGCCGTGGTTGAACTCATCAGATTTTGATTGCTGAATAGCTTTGCATTGTTCAAGTTCACCTTTGTAGTTGATTATGAGCTCAACCTGCACCTGCGGTCTTGATTGTCCGAGCAGAGCGAGCTTCATTCTTGTCCATTTTGATTGGGTTCTGTTGGCTTTTATTTCTTTTTCAATGCCTTTTTGGAATCTTTCCAAATCCATGTAGGTTCCGTCAGAGTTAAAGCTGTAAACATAGTTCAAATAAGCCCATACATCAACCTGACGGAGCTTTCCTGAGGGATAACTGTAAACAATCCAGGCTCTGGGCGAGGTTTTTGTTCTGAAAGTTACGTATTTGAGCTCTTTTGTTTCTCTGTCATACATCAATTCAGCATTTCCGTCTTTTACATAAATGAAATTGCGCAACTGGGTATTTTCTCTTGGCATGGTGCGGAAATTTTTGTAAACCGGCTGGTATTTGCTGACATCTATGGTTTCGTTGAGATTTTTGAATATTTGTGCAGTTACTTTGTTCACCATTCTGAAATCTTTAGATTGGCTTCTGACAAGTTTTTCAGGAACAATTGCATTCGCATAAACATTAGATGCGGCAAAGAACAGTACAGTAAGAACGAGTAGTATCTTCTTCATATTTTTCCCCTATATACTTATAATCCAATTTTTATTTTATAAGTATTTTGATTTCTGCGCAAGGTTTTTAGGTTAAATATATGACTGTTGACATCAAAAACTTCTACTGGATATAATTACATATAATCTTTGGAGTATTAATGTATTACAGGATTTTCATATTGATAGCGTTATTTCTGGCAGGCTGTAGAATCTCTTTTGCCTCGGAGTTTCAGACTTACAATGATAATGAAACTATGCAAAAAAAGGTGCTACAAACGGGCTTTAAACTCCTGAACGCTAACAATATCCAAAAACGTTTTTTCTTTTATTACGATACTGACTCGAAAATACGTGTGGAACAGCGTTTTTATACAAAAAAGATAATTTTTTACAAAGGAATTGTCCAAATTGTTGAAAACGATGATGAATTTGCCGCACTAATCGCCAGAGAAATCGCATATGCACTGGATGCAAGATTCGGAATCTTCAGGCGGACATCTATGGGATATAACCCGAGAAAGTACGAAATAAAGGCTGATCGAAGAGCGGTGGATTACCTTGTACGTGCTGGTTACAACCCTATCGGGCTTATTACTGTTTACAATAAGCTGCTGGCGGAACCGTCGGCTTTTTGTGAATCATTTTTGATTAAACATAAAGGCTCGGAGCGTATTTTGAGTGTTTATGATTATATTTACCAGAAATATCCGTATTTTATTGCACATAATGATTATCTGAAAACCCTGAGTTATCAAAACTTTTTAAAAACAAGCAAACAAGAGCGAAAAAAAATTAGGCTAATTCATCAGGCACGTATGAAACTGCTGCATAAGCATAATTCATCGCAAAATCTGCCGGAAACTCCCGAAACTTTTGATTTACACAATTATAATATATATAATGCAGTTTTGGATTATGAAAACTATGACCGGTACGGAATACAGGAACTGGAGGAGTTTGTCAATAACAGCGGAGGAAAAGGTTAATGCCCAAAAGAGTTTTTAGCTTTATTCTTCTGTGCATGGTGTTTTTTATGCAAACATCTGCCTTTGCTGCTGCGCAAAAACACCCTGTTTACAAAAAACAACAAACTTCCGTCAAAAAAACTTACAAAAAAAAGAGCTCCAACCAGAAAAAATCAGCCTCAAAAAATAAAATAAAGAAAGCAGAGCCCGAAGAACCTGAATTTTATATTCCGCCCGTGCCTGACCCTGCTGCGGATGCACTTGTCGGAAAGGGCTTTGAAAAAAAAGTTTATAAAGAAACAATTATAGAGGAGGAGGCGCCTGTTTCGCTTTTGGAAGCTTCTGCGTTTAAAAATACATACATTCCGGTGATAGAATCTGATGAACTCCCTGTATGCGGTATTTGTGCCGATATTAAACCGGAAATTGAATCATCGCGTGTTCTTGAAAATCAGGCTGCTGTCCTTTTAAAACCCATAAAAAAAATAAGTACAAAATGTAAGCGGATAAAAGTTGCCTATAATGGAAAAAATAAAAAAATCTCAATCCCTTTTCCTCTCATCGGGGAAACTGTTAAATTTAAAGTTTTAAATGATGTTATTGAAAATGATAGGGTGCTTATTTCTGCTGGTTCAGATGTTTATGCTTCGGTCGGAGAGGTTTCACCGCGCGGAATGGGGGGCGTACCGGCTGAAATGACGATTGAAAAATTTTATTTGCTAAATGATAAAGGGGAAATGGTTGAGCTGGACGGAGAAGTTAATAGCAGCGGATATACACTTGCTGTTTGGATAGGGCTGGTTGAGCTGGCTACTACGCCTTTTTTGTTCGGGCTTGCTGCGCCTCTCTTGAGGGTTTTGCCCGGCGGTCAGGCAATTGTCACACCCAGAAAAAAATATACGGTTTATTATCGGACGTAATATGTCTTAAGGAAAGCTGTTTTTTATTGACAAGGCGCAGTTTTTGGCAATATAATTATGAAAATGGTTAAATGGAGTCAGTTATGAAAAAGTTTTTAATTGGTTTAGTAGTATTTTTTGCCGCATCTACGGCTTGTTTTGCTGATAATGTTTATATTCTTGAAAAAGATGCGCCGCTTCAGCAAAGAGTTATGAAAATAGGCTTTCGTGTGCTTAATGCAAACCAGATTGAAAGCCGTATGACGTTCTTTTATAGCAATAAGAACGTTGTAAATGCAGCTGCTTATGCCAGAGATAAAAGCATTATTGTTTACAAAGGTCTTTTGCCTTTTATTGACGATGATAATGAGATTGCAGCGATTATCTGCCATGAAATCGCTCATGGGCTTGATTTCTTTGCCGGCTACTGGCGCAGGGTGGCAATGGGTTTTCTTCCTAAAAAATATGAACGAAAAGCTGACCTCAAAGGCGTTGATTTGATGGTTAATGCAGGATATAACCCGGTTGCGATGATTATTGTTCTCAACAAAATATGCGCGGAACCCAATTTCTTTGAAAATGGCGGTACTCATCCTGCCGGTTCTGAGAGGCTTGTGGCT
>URHD01000066.1 GCA_900547585.1 uncultured bacterium
ACCGCCCAAGGCTCACCTTTTCTAATCGTCACTCAAAAAATTCGTTCACGTCACTGCGTTCCTTATCACGAATTTTTCTCGGACAAAATTAAAGCCGTTAATCTCAGAATAATACGGAATAACACAGAATAACAGGTAATGCCTTTTCCGTTCCGATTCCCCCGGGCTTTGCAGCGCTATGAGGAGCTTTTTCTATCTCAATGAGCCCTCCTCCATAGTCACTACAAAGGCATTACCTGTTATTCTGCCCAAAAGAGTCAATACGAGATTAAACTTCGTAATTTACATTCATGCTGACGATTTTACTGTTGCGATAGCCGGCAACCATTGTCAAATCCGGGATATTGTCACGCCCTTTTTGCGTAACAGTATCAAGATTTGCCATAAACTCTTCATAAGCCTGAGATTTGAACTCATCAGGGATGTCAGCTTTTCCAATCGCGCTCTTGTAAAGCTCGGCGACATCTTCACCGCTTTCTGTGAAGTAGCTTCCGTCTTCAAATTTCAGATTATTCAAATTTTCACCTGTAGCATTTTTGATTTCACGCGCAGCTTCAAATTTAGCCATTACGTCTTCCGGAACAGGAAAGCCCGAATGCAAAAGGTAATAGAAAAGCTCTTCTGCGTTATTCTCAAAATTCAACGCATCAATGAGCATAGAAACTTTCGGTGGATTTTCCAGACCTGTAGCGCTGAGTTTGAAATCTATCGGCTCAATACTGAAAAGAACAAACTCATTTTTGTCAAGATTTACACCGTTAAATTTCAGAACATTATCAATTTGCTTGCTGACGGAATCTTTGCTGTGTTCTTTATGTGCAGTAACTACAGCATCGTCAACTGCGGTTTCGTCTTTTAAAACAGGGTCTTCAAACGACGCATCATAGCGGAGCGAGCCATAGAGCGTCATATTTTTTTCATTGTTGTACATGGCGGTGATTTCTTCTTTTGAATAATCAGCGCCGGCGTACTCTTCGGAGCTTTCATTGAAGTATTTATTGTATAAATGATTGTATAATTCTGTATTATTGCTGTATTTTGCTCTATTAGAAGCTGCTGTGGAGGCGTAATAAGTTTCCAGTTTTTCTACATCAGAATATGTACCCGTGTCAATAGATGTGAGCTTGGAATATTTGTTTATGGCAAGCTTTTCATCTCTGCGCAGGTTAATATCTACAACTTTTGATGTTGCATACCCAGAGGAAACTTTATACGTATTGTTGTTTACAATATCATTCATACAGCAAAGCTCCTACCTATATTATTTAACATGTTCAGGCAAAATGTAACATTTTTTCATGAATCTTTACAATTATTCATAAAATTTTAATATTATTCATAAAATTTTTCAGGACAGATTATTTCTTCGGGCGAAAAAGTAAAGTAAGTATTCAAATTCAATTCTTTGTATTTCTTTATCCCGGAAAGCTCCTCTGTCATTGCAGGATTATGGATTTTTGAGGGCGGATTTAAGCCGCAAATTTTCTCAAAACTGTATACAATTGCAGTGGAGGGGTTCACGGCAGGAAGTTCGTTTGACGGCTTTTGAGCGGAGGCTGGGGTTTTAGGTTCCGGCTGGACAACCTCTTCTAACCAGACAATAGGCTTTTCCTCCAGCAGCTCAAGCGAATAATCATCATTAAGCACCACCTGCACAACATTTTCCTCATTTTTCGGCTGCACAGCAGGCGGAGCAGGCAAAAAGACAGAAGAATTTCTCAACTGGAGCTCAAACATATTTATATCGGGCTCAAATTTGACAAATTTGAATGCATTTGGCGGGACAATCACAGCAACGGTCACTTTGGGAGCCGGTCCGGCTTTTTCAGGGTTTTCCGCTTTATTTGCCGCTGCTTCTTCTTTTTCTAATGCGATTTTTCGCTCAATTTCATCGCATTGTTCTTCTGTCTCAATCAACCTGGCTGACAGTTCGTCTTTTTGCATTGCAAGTTTTTTGCGTTCTTCTCTTTTAACAAAAATTTCTTCCTGAAGCTGCGTAATATAGGCATTCAGGGTGTTTATCTGGGTTTCTGATTCCAGTTTATAGAGGCTGAGCGCCTCTTCAAACATGGCTTTTTGCTCATCTGTGAGTTTTTCGGCGGGATTTTTCATGCAATTGTTCAAAACTTCTGCATATTCATCGGAAAGCGTGGAAGAAAAAATTTCTGCAAAAAGCTGTTCTTCTTCATTGGAAAGTGTTTTAATGCCAAAGTTTTTTACAGCACCATCAAGTTTTTTGAGATTTTTAGAGCGCGCAGATATAATAGAACGGCTGTTTTGGATTTCCGCACTGTTTACAAGAATCGCAGAATCAGCTTCCTGCATTTGTTTGTCGGTATTTTCAATTTGTGTTTTTAATTTTATACGATTTTCATTATATTTTTTTGCAATTTTTTCGGTTCTGGTAAGTTTGGGCTTTTTTGGGAACTGAAAGCTTTGCGCACAGCTGAAAAAGCCAAGTCCTATAAAAATTAATAACAAAGCCAAAAAATTTTTTGATTTCATAAGCGCTCTCCCTCAAATTTATTATAATCCAAAATAGCACCTTTGTCCTGTACAACTGTTCATACGATTATGCTTAAATTCGGGTTAAACCTGAAATATGCAGAATGCAATCAAAGAGTTTGTTGTAAAACACAGGATATTCCTGCTTATAGCGCTTTTCGGGGCTGTATTTTTCTTGATTTTCTCGACCGTGAGATGTCATCTGCTTCCCCACATAACCGTGAAATTCAAAGATTTGCGCCCTTTTCACAGGCATATCAATGTTTATTACAAAGGCTATAAAATCGGAAAAACGTGCAAAATCAGACCGTCAGAGGATTATCAGAATACGCTTGTAAAAGTCGTAATTTATGAAAAAAACCTGAAACTGCCCGCAAATACAACGGCTATCCTGAAAAAAGAAAAGCATTTACGCACAAAAATCGATTATCTGGAGCTGGTTTATCCTGAGGAGCCCGCCGGAGCTTATTTACAAAATAATGATGTGATAGAGGGCACCTCGACAGTAGATGCGGAATCTTTCTTTGCAAGTCTCGACAAAGACAGCCTCGAAAATGTTAAAAAACAGCTTGAGCAGACCGTTGAAAATTTAAACGCGATGATAGAAGCGCTGAGCGGAATTTTCGTAACGGTTCAGGAGATTCTAAATGAAAATCGCGCGAATATAAACACAACTTTAAGAAATCTGAGTTTAAGCAGTGCAAATCTTCGCAGCACTACCTCAAGCCTGAATTCCGCGCTCTCCGAACAAAGGCTGAACAGCACATTTTCCAGCCTTGATTCAACAACAGCCAATTTCAGCAGCGGAACCACGAATTTGCAGGCAATAACAACAAATGTCGAACAGCTTTCACAAGCCCTGAACTCTGCTATGCCTCAGGTTGAAACAGCCATTATAGAAACAGGCTGCCTGATGAAAAACCTGAACGAGATTACCTGCGGGATAAAAAACAAGCTCAAAACCAGATTCGGAGGCTTGCGAATATTTTTCGGAAAGGTAATAGAAAATGACTGCCCCTGCAAATCCACCTGCAAAAAGGGCTGCCGATAAATCCGGAAGCCCTACCCGTAAATTACTCTGCTGAGTTCGATATGTATGGTCGTTTTTAAAAGTTCGGGGTGCTGGGAAAATTTTATGAAATTGCTCAATGTGTTTTTTGCTTTCATTCCACAAAACAGCTCGGAATTTTCATAAATATTCCCCACCACAGCGAGTGTATCGCTATATGTGGATTTGCAGCCGATATTGAACGGTTTTCCCAGATGTTGTATTGGTTTAAAAAAGAGTATGTGCTCATCGTTAGAAACTTCACACACGGGGGTTAAAAAGTTGTAGTATTTATCAACAAGAATATCGCCAAAGTGGATTACCTTGCCGAATTTATCTTTCAGCCCGAGAAACTGCATAAGTTCGATTTTATTAATATTATCCAGCACCTCTCTTTCTGCCTCGTTACATCCGAGAGTGATGGTTCCGAGCAGTCTTTCCAGATTGATTTCCATTTCAAAAGTTTCTTTCACTTTTCTTCCCATTTTTGCTTTACACGTCCAATTATTCATTCCAGTCCTTTCTTGCTTCATAAGCAATAAAATTAAAAAAATAACACGATAACAATTTATTATTACCGTTATAGCAATTACATAGCAGGACTAATATAGTTTGTAAAACAATGTAAAAGTTGACCCAAACGGAAAATACGTGCGCAAATTTTCATTTTTCTTGATATTATTGAATTTCGCCGCTAAAAAAATCGTCAAAAACAGTTCTAAAACGCGTTGTTCTGAAAATATTGTTACTTAACTTCAATTAAGATAATAAAAATTTACAAGTGAATTGTCTGGGTAGAAATCCCAACCTACTATTATGAGTTTCAGTAATAAAAAATTTTTATATGTTAAAATAAATTTATGAAAAGAGTTAAAATTACGGTTTTAAGAAGAACATTTCAAGAAGATTTAGCTAAAGAATACGGAGTTGAAAATCTTACAACATGTTCTATGTTTAAAGAGGGACAAGTTTTTTACGCTGATTGGGCCAAACCTGATAATTTTTGTGATGAAGCCTGGAAAGCAATTTACCAATATGTTTTTGCATTAGCACATGGTGCTGATAAAGAATTATTTTATTACAAGGACTGGATTAAAACACCCGGTATTGCCATTTGCTCTTGTAACGACGGTTTAAGACCCGTTATTTTCAAGCTGGAAGCAACAGACGAAGAATCAAAGAATATATAAATTGTAGACACTCCGTGAGTTTTGACCGGCGGGAAAAACTCACCAGTTCGAAGCTCTTTGTAAAAAACATGAAAAATAAAGAAAAATCGGAGAACGAGAGATTCGAACTCTCGATGCAGATTACTCCACATAACACCTTAGCAGGGTGCCGCCTTCAGCCACTCGGCCAGTTCTCCGTATTTTATTTTCAAGGTACGAATATCGTACCAAAAAAAACCTTTTTTTTCAAACTGTTTATAAGAATTAATTTTCTATCGCGATTTATCAAGCGAAATTAATCAACTATCTAATATTAATCTTTGAATTTTGTTGTATGTTATATTTAAAGAAAAAATTAAGGAGATTTTTATGAAGAATTGGATTATTGCATTAACAATATTGATTTTGCCGATGGCAATGTACTTCTATCTTGATAAAACACATTCGGATAAAGCCGGATTTGAGGCTCAGGCAGCTAATAAACCGATGATTATGAAATTTTCATCCCCAATGTGCCTTGACTGCAAAAAACTGGATACAACAATCGACGCAGTAATCCCTGCATATAAAGATCAGGTTGTATATGAAAAAATCAATGTCCAGTCTCAAGACAGCAGAACAACCGGTCTTATAAAAAAATATAATGTAACACTTGTTCCTACCTGCGTTTTTCTGAAAAAGGACGGATCTTTGTACAAAAGAACCGAGGGTTTTATGGAAAAACCCCAGTTTGAAAATCTTGTAAAAGGCTTGATAAATGGATAATCTCGTAGCAATATTTCAGGCGCACCTGAAAAGCGATTTTTCACTGCTTGTGCTGGCTTTGTGCTACCTCGGAGGGCTCGTTGCTTCGCTTTCGCCTTGCGGAATCGGCGTTTTGCCCGTTGTTGTAAGCTATATTGGTGGCTACTCAAAAGAAAAAACCTCAACAACCGCACTGCAGATGATTTCATTTCTTCTCGGGCTTTCGCTATGCCTGACTGTTGTCGGAATAATCTGCGCTTTAACCGGAAAAGTCTTTGGCGGGGGCAGCAGCCCATACTGGGTGTTGTTTCTCGCCTCATTAATCTTCATTTTCGGGCTGAATTTGATGGGGATAATGGAAATAAATTTCCCTGTGCTCGTAAAAAGCTTTCCGCAGAACAAAAAGCACGGAACTTTTACTTATCCGATGATTCTGGGAGCGGTTTTTGCGCTTGCAACGACCCCGTGTTCAACCCCGATTCTCGCAGGAATCATGGCGACTGCGTCTTTATCCGCAAATATTGCATATTCCGCGCTGATGCTGTTTTTGTTTTCGCTGGGTCAGGGCACAATTATTGTTTTTGCAGGAATTTTCACCTCTTTTCTCAAAAACCTCAAATCCTTTGCCAGATTCACAGAAATTCTTACAAAAGCAAGCGGAATCATCCTTGTTTTGTTCGCAATATTCCTTTATTACAAGGTATTTTCTAATTTTATGTAATTTTTTAGGAGCGGGGGAACGTTCAGACCGTAGATTTTTATTTTTCGCAAACTTCTGTGCACTCTAAGTAAATTGTTAGGGATTCCCTTTTGTAGTGACTATGGGGGAGGGCTCAATAATCATTTTAATTAACAAATCACGCCGAATGCCCGGAGGAATCGGAACGGAAAAAGGGAATCCCTAACAATTTACGCTCACACCTCCAATTTATCTGCTATAATCCAATTATGAACAAACCAAAAACAGCAATCGGAATGATGTCAGGAACATCCGCAGACGGAATCGACGCCTGTTTTGTGGAAATAGCAGAGGATTTTTCTTTTAAAATCCTTGAAACCCACTCGATTGACTATCCTGAAGAAATCTACAAAAAAATCCTCGCCGCAGCAAACAACAAGGCGGATACAGCGCTTATTTGCAAACTAAATTTCGCCCTCGCGCATCTTTTTGCAAAATGCGCCAATGAACTCATTGAAAAAAAAGGCGAAAAACCCGATTTTATCGCAAATCACGGGCAAACAATCTTCCATCTGCCATCTGCTGAAAATATAGCCGGAATTCCTGCCGACAGCACACTCCAAATCGGCAACATTTCAGTGATTGCACAAGAAACCGGCGTTTGCACTATCGGAAATTTCAGAACACGCGACATTGCTGCGGGAGGTCAGGGCGCACCGCTTGTGCCGTTTGCTGATGAGCTGATTTTTAAGAAAAATACACCGCGAGCCATCCAAAACATCGGTGGAATCGCAAATGTAACCGTACTTTCGCCGGACTGTGAAACATTCGCGTTCGACACGGGCGCGGGGAATATGCTGATTGATTATTTTGTGAAAAAATTCTTCGACATGCCTTTTGACAGGGGCGGAAAAATCGCGCTGAGCGGCAAAATCGACGAAAAATGGTTCAATGAGCTCTTAAAAGAGCCATATTATGCAAAAATCCCCCCGAAAACCACGGGGCGTGAACTTTTCAACGAAGAATACGCACAAAAAATCCTCAAAACCGCACCCGAAGACCCGAAAAATATAATCGCAACAATAACTGCGCTCACAGCACGCACAATCGCAGACGCGTACAAAAATTTTGTTTTCCCGAAAACAAAAATAGAAGAAATCGTGCTCGGCGGGGGCGGCGCTTATAATCGGGCGATTATTGAGGGGTTAAAAAGCTATTTGCCCGGCATTAAAATCAAAACCCACGCAGATTTCGGCATAAACGACAAGTACAAAGAGGCGCTTGCGTTTGCGCTGCTCGGATATTGCACATTTTTGCATATTCCAAACAACCTCCCCGCCTGCACGGGCGCCCGCATGCCCGTAGTCATGGGAGAAATCGTTTTTTAAGCATCCTCACCCAGCCACCTTGAACTTGTTTCAGGGTCGCAAGAGCACAGGACGCTGGAGGAACGCGATAAAAATACAGACAAAGGAAAAATATGATTCCAACAGAAAAAATCAACGAAAACACAGAAAATATCGACATTTCAAGCCCGCTCGAAATAGTCAAAATGATTCACGAAGAAGATAAAAACGCCGCAAAGGCGGTGGATGAGGCATTACCGCAAATTGCGCAGGCTGTCGAAATCATAAGCGAAAATTTTCAAAAAGGCGGGCGGCTTTTGTACTTTGGAGCGGGCACAAGCGGGCGGCTCGGCGTTCTCGACGCGTCAGAATGCCCTCCGACGTTCAGCACCGACCCTGAAATGGTTCAGGGAATCATCGCGGGAGGCGAACGCGCAATCAGATTTGCCATCGAAGGCGCGGAAGACAGCGAGGAGCTTGCAAAAGAGGATTTTGAAAGGCTTAAAATCACAAAAAACGACACAATCCTGTCAATTTCCGCCTCCGGCAACGCAAAATACGTAGTAAAAGTACTCGAACTCGGGCAAAAAGCAGGCTCTAAAACCATCGCAATAACCTCAAACCCCGACGCAAAGATGAAAAATTACGCGGACTGCTTTATTTGCGCAGAAACAGGTGCAGAAGTGATTTCCGGATCAACAAGAATGAAAGCAGGAACCGCACAAAAAATGATTCTCAACATGCTGACAACAGCGTCCATGGTCAGAATCGGAAAAACATACGGAAATCTAATGATAGACGTACGTCCGACAAATTCAAAGCTCAAAAATCGCGCCGTTGCAATTACATCACGAATTTGCGGCTGCAATGAAGAAACAGCGCTGAAAATTCTTGAAGAAAACGGCTGGAATCTAAAAGAAGCCGTTATTCAGCTCAAAACCGGCAAAGATTTTGAATTTTCGCGAAAATTGCTTGCACAAAATGAAAATATTTTGAAAAAAGCGCTGCTTGCGCTTCAAGACAAAAAATTATCCTGAAAATGAAATTCGGAGGGCAAGAAAACCCTCCGAATTTCTAATTTTTGCGTATTTTGTTATTTAGCTTTCTTTTCGGCGTCGGTTTCAAAGTCGAATCTTAAAATTCCGCCATCTTTCATCACGATACTTGTTACGCCGGCTTCCGCGTCACGACGAACCGCGGTGACGCCATGCTTTCCGATGAGTTTTTTTGCATTCTGCAAATCTTTTTCAGTCAAATCCGTGCCGTTTCCGTCCAGTTTTACCAGTTCCTGGAAAATTGTATACTTTGTGCTGGACAAATCAACGGTTTTGAGTTGATTTTGAAATATCCCGTTGGAATTTACAACCGAAATATCCTTTTTGCCGCCAGAAAATTTAGCAGTAAGGTCGCCTTTCTCCGGAACCCGGTTTTCAGCGGGTTTATAATTTGTAATTGTCAAATTTTTATTAATTTTTACATTAAATTTCTGTGTTCCATCAGCTGTGCCTGTTGTAGCTTTGTTTACTACCGTAAAATTAGTATCTCCCATTAAAATAACTCCTTTTCCGTAATCCTCATACAGAAATAAAGTATTTTGAGCAGAAAAAATTGTCTTTTATGCAGAGAAAGGATTAAGTTATGTTAACTAAACATCCAGATAGGTTTCCAGCTCCCATTTTGTAACCTGCTTCCGATAAGTATTCCATTCTGCGCGTTTCTGGGTCAAAAATTCTCCGAAAATATATTCCCCGAGCGCAGCTTTTGCCGTGAGGTTCTTTTCGAACGAATCCAGCGCCGCTGCGAGGTTTTCAGGAAGTGATTTTATTTTTTTTAGCTTGATTTCGTTGTTGGAAAGCTGAAAAAGGTCTTTTTCAATCGGCGCAGGCGGGTCGATTTTGTTCCTTATTCCGTCCATGCAGGTTTGTAAAACCGCAGCAAAGGCAAAATAAGGGTTTATGCTCGCATCGGGCGAACGCAGCTCGATTCTGGTGTCTTCATCGCGATTTGAGGGGATTCTGACAAGCGAGCCCCTGTTCAAAACCGACCATGCGATATAAATCGGCGCCTCGTAGTCTTTTACGAGCCTTTTGTAGCTGTTAACGGAGGGGTTCAAAAGCGCGGTAATCCCTGACACATTCTTCAAAAGCGAGCCGACAACGTACTGCGCGGTTTCAGAAAGCTGATAGGTTCCGGCAGGGTCATAGAAAGCGTTTTTGCCGTTCTGAGACAGCACAAGGTTCAAATGCAGGCCCGAGCCGTTGATTCCGTAAACAGGTTTGGGCATAAAAGACGCATTCAGCCCGTATTTCAGGGCAATAGCTTTTACAACGAATTTAAATGTTGCAAAATTATCCGCCGAACGCAAAACATCGTCATAACCGAGGTCAATTTCATGCTGAAACGGCGCACCCTCGTGGTGGACAGCGTTAATATCCCAGCCCATCTCCGCCATTGACGCGACAATACTCGCAAGAACATCCTCAAGGTTTTCATCGGAGTTCAAATCGTAATATCCGACAGAATCTTTCAAAGTGCTTATTATATTTGAGTTTTCATCGACTTTAAAAAGGAAAAATTCGGTTTCCGGCGCAATTTTCATCGTATAATCGTATTTTTTTGCGTTTTCAATAACCCGCTTAAGATTTGCTCTCGGGCAGCCAGGATAAGGCATTCCGTCGGCTTTGTAAATGTCGCAAATCAACCTTGCCGTGTTCTGGAGTTTAGAAAACTTAAACGGAAACGCCAAAAACGTATTTTTGTCCGGATAGCAGAACAAATCCTCGGTTTCGTTGTTTCTAAACCCGCATAC
>URHD01000067.1 GCA_900547585.1 uncultured bacterium
CTTCCCGAGTGCACAAGCGTGCTTTTGAAAAAGGGAAAACCCGTTGGAATCTGCTTTGCTAACATCACGGCCGGTAAAATTGCCAATATTCCGATTGTCGGCATGGGTCGTGAGCATTGTCACAAGGGACTTGGCGAAAATCTCTTGTATAATTCGGTGAAAACCCTCCTAAAACAGTCCAAATTGGAGCTTTCAGAGGTGAATGCAAGCACTGAAACCGACAACTATCCCGCCATAAAAATGTACAGGCGCCTCGGATTCAAAGAGGATTATTACTATCCACAGGCTTATAAACCAATTTCCTAGCATGCTCTTTCTTCAAAAAAGCGTAGTTTTATCGAATTATTTTTTAATAATTTGCAATTCTTCCGTGTTTAGGCTACCGTAAAAGCGGAAGTATCAAGAATCTAGACTTATTGTTAAATTTTGTTACTTAATTAGTGTACAAATAACAAATTTTTTTATCTTCGGTTATTAAAGCACTATCGAAACCTATTTAATGGAGGAATCAATGATAAACGCACCGATTAATGCAATGCCCGCAATGCCTGTACCTATGCAGCCTGTCGAACAGCCGAAACAGTTCAACGCTGTATCTATTACAGTTCACAAACCGACAGTTGAAGCTGGTTCTAACGCATCACCTTACAACTACCCGCAGGCATCCGTATACGCATATCCGCAGGGCTCTGTTTACCAGCCCGCAGCTCCTGTGAGCACTCCGGCTCCCGCTGCACAGGAAATTCAGCAGCCCGCACAATATCAGGTACCTGAACCGGTTATAGCTGAAACTCCTGAAGTGCAACCGCAGGAACAGAATGCATAAGTATATTAAAAGCAGCTTCAAGCTGCTTTTTTAAACACTCAGTAGTAAGTAATATTGTTAAGATTTATTACATATATGCGAAAAAAAGGCAATTTTTAATCTTGAGGTTTATTTAATAAGCATACATTAATAACTCTTAATAGGGGAAACAACATGATACAAGCACCACAAAACTATTACCAGTCCGCACCTGCTCCGGCAGCTGCACCCAAGCCGCAGTCACAGTACAATGCGGTAAAAATCGACATTATCGAGCCAAAAGTAAACGCAGGTGAAACTCAGGTATCACCATACAATTATCCTCAAGCAAGTGTTTACAATATGCCCCAGGCCAGTGCTTATGCACCTGCGCAGGCAGTAACAGCTCCGGTATATAGTGCACCGGTTCAAACTGCAGCTCCCGTTTATGCGCAGCCCGCACCGCAAATTGTAAATCAACAAAACATTTCACAACCCCAGGCTGCAGTACCCGCAGCAGAACAGCCCGCTCCGGCAGCAGCTCCGGCACCTGAACAACCCGTTGCTGCTGCAAAAGCTGAAGAAGTACCTCCGGCTCCAGCTTCAGAGCCTGTTTCAACCGTAGATGTTGCCGGTTTAACAGCAAAAATCAAATCAGAAGATCCCGAAGCTGCAGGAAAAGCTATTGAAGATGTAGCTCTTGTAGCTCAGAATAATCCTGCAGAAGCTGTTCAATTATTAGACACAAACCTTATGGAAGGCTTGCTCGGTGTAATTGCTAAGGACACTTCCACACTGCAAGGGCCTACACCTAAGCAAATTGAGCTCCGCCAGCAGATTATGTCAGGAAAAACCCTTTCAGAAGCCGACACAGCAGAAGCAAAAACAGTAACCCCGCTTGAAATGGCTGAAAGAAACAAACAATACGCTCTGTTTACAGTAGCAATTCTCCAAAACCTCCTCGTAAACGAGTTCAAGAAAACAAACAACACAACTCCTGACATCAAAGATCTCCCGGGAATGGAACAGATTGTCACAACAATCAAAGACAACCCGAACCCGATGCTCAGAGCAAGCGGACTTGCAGCACTTGCTTACAACGCAAGACCTGAATACAAGCCCGTAATGAAAGAAATCTTCGAATTGTCCAAGAATGATGCCGACGAAAACGTCCAGAAAGTCGCAGCAGAAGGCTTGAACAAGTTAGACCAAATTAAATAGTTAAAAATTGTTGATTCACCTATTAATGTAAAAAGCAGTCCCTCAAAAGACTGCTTTTTGTTTATGGATTGCAAAATTTCAAAAACTAAAAATTCCAAGTCGTTGACCAATTTTTAATTAACTTCATATCTTCATACGACAAAAAGATTTTGCCTTTTTTCTGAAGTTCAGACATTTTGTTATTTTCATCAACAATTCCTGTCATTTCATTAATTTTAACAGGTATTTCTGTGATTACAAAACCATTTTCGTCATACAATTCAATACTAAATCCCTTGTTGATAGATTCAAAATAATATCCCTCTCTTAGCTTTTTCAAGGCAGCATTATAGGGGGAAACTTTGAAATTATAGTATAAATTATCACTTCTCCATAAAATATCCAAACTACAAGTAAGATTATGTTTTGGTATCGTAATTTCGTCCAACTTTCTAACCTTTGACAAACCCAAACGACCGGATTCTGTTATATTATCAATATGAACAAATCTTGTTCCCTTTATTAACTTAACATCTCCGGTAATCTGGTTAATTCTGTAAATATTATTATCCGTCGATACAAGCTTATACTTGAAACCCAGCAACTCAAAAAATAAAATTACTAAAAGTGCTCCAATAATGCCAATTAAGATTTTTTGTCGTTTTGAAATGCATTTTGAAGATAAATTTTCTTTATTATCTTCATTTTGCGCATTATTACTGATATTATCTTCCATACTCCACCTCCTAAACTAAACCATTCAAGAATAGATCATTTTTGATAAATTGTAAATAACCGGAATGGGGCATTTTTCAAAAAATTGCAATTTTATTAAAGTTTTGTTAAAAAATAGACGCGCAGAATTTTTCAGGCTTTAATAATAATATGTCAGAAGAAATTAGCGAAAAAGTAATAAATATTTTCAATAAACACATCAAAAACAAACAGACAAATCCTGATGAAAAAGTGAAATCCTTTCTCGGATTCAGCTATGTGCGTCTGGATGAAGATGTGAACGGATATCCCTTTAAAAAGGCGAATCTTGAGGATTATGCAAAGGATTGTCACTACATCGTTAAAGTCATGAGAGAAAAAGACAAACGCATATGCCTTTATAGCTACAATGTCCCTAATGACAAGCTTCTCGACTTTCTTCTGATGTTCAGAAACAATAAATTAAACGGTACAATCATAGAAATAGACAAGTTTTTGCCAAAAGATTTGGCATAATTTTTGACAATGAAAGCAATAGACCAGATTACACTGGAAAAGCTGTTAACACGGGTAAACAAGCCATACCAGTATATAGGAAACGAGATTTTTTCATATAACAAACCATTTTCCGAAGCAAAAGTCCGCTTTGCACTGGCTTTTCCCGATAAATATGAAATCGGTGCCAGCAATCTCGGGCACAGAGTGCTTTACGAGGCGATAAGCAGGGTCGACGGTGCGCTTTGTGACAGGGTTTATGCGCCGGAAATTGACTGCAAAGAGGCGTTTGAAGAGTTGGAGATTCCGCTTTACGGGCTGGAAACAAAAGTTCCGCTTAAAGAGTTTGATTTTCTCGGGTTTTCACTCCAGTACGAACTTTGCTATACGACCGTTCTGGCAATGCTTGATATGGCAAAAATTCCCATAAAATCATCAGAAAGAACCGATGAAGACCCGATTATTCTTGCCGGCGGGCCCTGTGCGTACAATCCGGAGCCAATAAGGGATTTTATTGACGCATTTTTTATCGGCGATGGCGAAGAAGTCTGTCAGGAAGCGGCAAAAGCCTTCATCAATGCTAAAAACAAGGGGCGGGCTGCAATTTTGGAGATTCTGTCAAAGATTGATGGAATTTATGTTCCCTCGCTGCATAACGGGGAAACAATAAACAAGCGAATCTACGATTTCAACATGGATTCCGCACCAAAAATCCACCCTGTTCCGTTTTCAACCTCGGTTCATGACCGTGCAGTAGTGGAAATCAGGCGCGGTTGCGGCAGAATGTGCCGTTTTTGCCAGCCTGGGCACGTAAACCTGCCGATAAGGGAAAGAAAAGCCAAAGACATCATAAATACAACAAAAGAACTCGTTAAAAACACAGGATATGACGAATTCTCGCTTCTTTCTTTGTCGTCAAATGATTATACAAACATTGAATCCGTACTTGAGGAATTAACCTGTCATTTCAAGCAGCACAAGGTTTCTGCCTCGCTTCCCAGCCAGAGAATCGACCGTTTTAACATAAGATTGTCGAATCTGGTTAAAGATATCAGAAAAACCACGGTCACTCTTGCTCCTGAGGCGGGTTCGCAGCGGATGAGGGATGTTATTAACAAAAATTTGACCGAAGAACAGATTATTAATACGACGCTTGAATGCTACAAAAACGGTTATGACACGATAAAATTCTATTTTATACTCGGGCTTCCCACTGAAACCTTTGAAGATATTGACGAAATGCTTGAATTGCTCACAAAAATCCGTCACAAAGCCAAATTAATCAAAAATGAGCTTGGTTTAAAGCATGATTTCAAACTGAATTGCACACTTTCTATCTTTGTTCCCAAACCGTTTACGCCTTTTCAGTGGTGCGGTCAGGATTCAATGGAAACACTTAATGAAAAAATAAAATACATAAAAGAACGCCCGATAAAAGGCGTAAGAATAAAAATCCATGACAAATACATCTCTCAAATCGAAGCAATGCTAACGCGCGCTGATTCGTCGGTTTGCAGGTACATTGAGGAACTTTTTAAAGCCGGCTGCTACCTTGATGCATGGGATGATTACTTTGACAGGCGCGTCTGGGTCGAAACTGCGCAAAAATGCGGGATTTCAATAGAAAATCTTGCCCAAAAAGCCTACAATACCGGCGAAGCGTTGCCCTGGGACTTCATAAATACGGGAATCCGCAAAGAATGGTTTTTAAACGAGTATAAAAAGGCAATGGAAAGCAAATCCAGCGTTCCGTGCGAAAGCAAATGTTCAAATTGCGGAATCTGCCCTGAATTCAAGGTTAAAAAGGTGCTTGATGAGACTTATTCGCCGGATTTAATCGAACAGCTTGATTATTCGCAGCTTACGGCGAAAAGGTACCGCGCAAGGCTTACAAAAAAAGGGTATTTGAAGTATTTATCACATTTGGACTGGCAAAATACCCTTGTGAAAGCTCTTTTCCGCTCGCAGCTTAAATTGGCGTTCACAGAGGGTTTTAATCCCATTCCAAAAGTTTCTCTGGGCGCCGCATTGCCCATTTTTGTGGAGGGAGATGGCGAGTTTATTGAATTTGAGATATACGATGACCTCAAAATCAATGAAATACAGGGCATTTTGAACAAAGTGCTCGACAAAAATGCTCAAATTTCAGAGATTAAGCAAATCGAAAAGCCCTACAAAAGTCTGGACACCATTGTCCAGTGGGCAAAATACGAATTTTTGCCGGTTAATGAAAATCAGGGGCTTTCAAATTTGCCGGATTTAATGTATATTAAAAATGTGCTTGCTTCAGAAGAAGTTTTTCTCACGAAGAAGACGAAAAAAGGTATAGACAAATTAATATCAATTAACAAATCAGTTAAGAATGTTGAAATTAAAGAAAATAGAATTTTTGCAACGTTAAAAACAGGACAGAATCAGGAGATTCCGTCGCTGCGTGCTGATGAGTTTATTAAATTTTTCTATCCGGATTACAGGTTTAACATTACCCGTTTGGAATTTTACGACGGGGACATGAAAAGAGTTTAAAGGAAAAATATCATGGCAAAATCAATAGTTATTGCAGAACGCGACAATATTGCGGCAGTTTTTGAAGATAACAAATGCACGGAGTTTTTTATTCATAGAGGCGATATTCTGCTCGGCGACGTGTATATGAGTAAAGTCGAAAACATCCTCCCCAGCATTGAAGCGGCGTTTGTTAATGTTGGCTCGGATAAAATGGGCTTTTTGCACGCTGCGGACGTAATCGGAAAGGGCGGATTGCAGGATAAATTGTCACCGAAACAAAGATTGATGGTTCAGGTTGTAAAAGAGCCCACAGGGCACAAAGGTCCTCGTGTAACCACATCAATAAGCCTTCCCGGACGTTTTCTGGTGCTTATGCCGCAAGAAACCGGCGTCAGCGTCAGCAAAAAGATTTCCACGCCCAAAGAAAGAGCAAGACTTAAGTCAATTGTGAACCTTTTGAAGCCGGTCGGGCTCGGAATTATCATCAGAACCGAAGCAGAGGGACAATCTGAAGCGGAAATTCAGGAGGATTTGGAAATCCTGCTTGAAAAATGGAACACAATTGTCACACAGGCGGAACTCGTCAACGCCCCTAACCTTTTATACAGAGATCAAGACCTGCTTTATCGAGTAATCCGCGAAGCCTGCGACGAAAACACGAAAGAAATCGTTGTTGACACACCGTTTGCGCTGCACAGGACACAGCAGCTTATCCAGAACTGGAATTTGAGCAAAGAAATTGAACTTTCTGTCTATAAGGGCACTGAACCGCTCCTTGTGGCGTCCGGTGTAAAAAAAGAAATCATGGCAGCGCTCCAGACAAAAGTAAATCTGCCCTCCGGAGGCTATCTTTTCATCCAGACAACAGAAGCGCTTACGGTAATCGACGTCAACAGCGGAAAATTCATTAGCTCCGCAACACAGGATGAAACTATCCTCAAAACGAACCTTGAAGCGGTTCATGAGATTGCCAGACAGCTTAAACTGCGCAATATCGGCGGGATGATTATCATTGACTTTATTGATATGCTCAGTCGTGCTGACAAAATCGCAATTCTTGAAGAAATGGAGCTTGCAATCGAATCAGACAAGGCAAAACCGCAGGTTGGCCAGCTTTCTGACCTCGGGCTTGTCGAAATGACCCGCCACAGACAGGGGCAGAGCCTTGCCGAAGTTTTCGGCAAAAAATGCTCGCACTGTCAGGGTACAGGATTTGTTGTTGAAGAAATGAACTTCTCATCGGCCGTTGCTGAGGGCGAATATCGCTCTAAAGTGGCAAAATTGAAACTCCCTATGAGCGGAAACCACGGAAAACACAAACCGCAATATCCCGACAAGAGCAACAACAAGGTTTTCAATCATCAGAACACAAATGAAAATAACAAAAAGAACAACAGGCGCAACGCTAATCTAGAAGTAGTTGAGCAGGAAGCCGAAAATATTCAGGAAAATCCACAAACAACTGAAACACCGGCACAAAAGAAGCAAAAACCTCAAAGAAACAGCAGAAAACGCACAAACCGAAACACTAAAAAAGAAGCTATCCAAATGGCTGACGAACTGCTGGAAAATAAGCAGGAAGAAGCTGTAATTGAGCAGCCTAAAGTTGAAGAACCAAAGCAAGAAACGCCTGCTCCGGAGCTTGAAATAACAGAAACACAGCCACAGGAGGCGCAAACTCCCGCAGAAGAAAATAATAGCGAAACTCCTGTTAAAAAAACCGGCAAAGGTAAGCCCAGACGCGCTACGCGGACAAGAAGAAAATCCTCCGAAAAGTCTGAAAAAGCTAAAAAAACTGAAAATGAAGAAAAAACGGAGCAAAAGGTTGAAGAATAGGTTTAAATTATTTATTTTGCTGACAGCGCTTGCTATTCTGTTTAGTACGTTTAACATAGCTTTTGCGCAAAAAACGTTGCCAGAACAGCAGAATAAAACAAATGCAGGCACGCTCTTGCCCTCAAAAGAGGAAAACAAAAACGTGCTGGGCAAATTTTTTGTTACAATGCTATGGGTACTGGGTTCATGCGGAGTAATTTATGTTCTGCTTGTTGCTTATAAAAGAGGTAAAGAAGGCAGCAATGCAACTGCTCAGACCAATCCTGACATGTCCTTGAACCTTGATTCACCACAAAATGCTGACGACGCGATTGAGCTTGTTATCAAAAAATTCTAACCACCTTTTTAGAGGGCGCTCCGTATTCTTTTAAGAGTTGCTTAACAACTTTTGGCATTTGACATATAAAAGAATAGTTCCCTCTTGATATTGAGCATTTTGAGCAGTCTGAGTGTAATTCATAACATTCGATAGCCTGAAGCGTCCAATTTTGAACAATAGATTCTGAAATTTCCCCGTTTGTTTGAGGTGAAAAAACATCCTTAATACAACAATTCTTCATAAGCACCCCCTGATTAATCCCCCTGCTATGATTATAGCAGTTTATAATCAGTGTATACTCCGCTGAATGGTGGAGTTAAAACCTGAAATAAATAAACGGGTTATAGGTAGATGCTGCAATGGTTGCAGACGACAACAAAAACAGAAACAACAGCCAAATATTCACAAATCCATATAGCAGCTTATTTTCTTTTTTAATGTTGAGTATGTTTTTAAACAGAGGTGTTGAGCAGACGAGTGCAGCAATAAACATAATTACCTCGTAAGAATCAACATAGTACCAGATTTTGTATGCAACATCATGTATATGAAGCATTCCGAACATGTTTTTTGTGTAGTTTAAGGCATAAGTCAGGCTTTCAGACCTAAAAAGCACCCAGCCGAGCATAAATACGAGTATTGCATAAAAATGTTTTAAAATATCTAATTTGGGGGATGTTTCAGTTTTGTGGAAGCCTGTAAGCTTCTCCAGAATGATAAAAAAGCCATTCCAAATTCCCCAGACGATAAAAGTCCAGCTTGCGCCATGCCAGATACCAGTTAAAAGAAAAACAATCCCCAGATTCAGGCAGGTTCTGCTCATCCCCTCTCTATTTCCACCAAGCAGGATGTAAACATACTGTTTAAACCAGGTCGAAAGAGAAATATGCCATCTTCGCCAGAATTCAGAAATTGATTTAGAAATATATGGATAATTGAAGTTTTCCATGAATTTGAATCCGAAAATAGCACCCAAACCGATTGCCATATCTGAGTATCCGGAAAAATCGAAATAAAGCTGGAAAGAATAAGCAAAAGCGCCAAGCCATGCAATCAAAGGGCTAAATGTATCGGGAGATTGAACGAAAATTTTATCAGCAACAGCACCAAGGGTGTTTGCGATGAGCATTTTCTTGGCCAAGCCTATAATAAAACGTTTCACGCCATACTGAACTTTTTCAAAATTAACTTCTCTGCTGTCAATTTGGGCGGCTATATCATGATATTTTACAATCGGCCCTGCAATTAACTGCGGGAAAAGGCAAATATAAAGTGCCAGCTTATAAAAATTCTTCTGAACCGCACATTCCCCCCTGTAAACATCAATGAGATAGGACATTGCCTGAAAAGTATAAAATGAGATTCCCAGAGGCAAAATTACCTCTATAAACTTAATATCCGCAGAAAAGAGGCTGTTTATATTTTCAAGCACAAAGTTAAAGTACTTAAAATAGAATAGAAAGCCCAAATCTGCGATTATTGTCAAAATCAGGAAGATTTTTCTATATTTTTTGTATTTATCTATTGCAATTGCACCAGCATAGTTAATTATTATTGTCAAAAGCATTATTGCGAGGTATTTCGGCTCGCCCCAGGCATAAAAAATAATGCTCGCTGTAAGAAGTATCGCATTATGCAGCTCTTTTTTAGCACACAGATAAAGTGTGCAAATTATTGGAAAGAATAGAAATATAAATGACATTGAGCTGAAAAGCATGTTTAATTCTCACTTTCGTACATGTTTAGCATTGGAACAATATGCCCACTTGATAGTGTTAATATTAAAATATCCGGCTTCATTTTTAAAATTTCTTTCTCATATTCAGATATTCTGAATTCATGCAAAAAATCCCTATATCCATTGTTAGCTCTAAAATATTTCAAATGTCTAAAACTATACGGCAGAAACTCATTAAAATTTTCAGCCATACTATTCCCAATTTCCATAGCTGTGAGATTATTCTTTGAAGGATAATAATAGTCCTTTATCCTAAGATAATTATCTACTTGAATTTTTAGTAAATTCTCATTTTTGTGCTTATAGAAAGAATATTCTGTATCTAAAACTTTGTTTGCAATTTTATCATCATTGAGATTTAAAAAGGCATATAAAATCTGACCCATATTAAATTTACGATCAAAATCATAACGTACTAACTTATTCTTATAAATATCAAAATCTTTTTTTGTCAAAGAAATAAAATTCGGAAAGTCTTTACTTATACTCTCAGCCAGCATTTGATAAGCAACAAAGGCACCAAAATCAGTCCAATGATAGTCAGTTTTATAAAAAAGATAATCAGTTTGCGCAAGGGCCTTAAATTCCTTTGATGGAAATATTATCTTTACGTCACATATATATTTTGAATAATTGTAAATTTGGTTAAAATTTTCAATTCCATC
>URHD01000068.1 GCA_900547585.1 uncultured bacterium
AGTTACTTTTTACTAACCTTTCGGTGATAAGTGATAATATCTTGGACCCGGATTTAATTTCTGTCTTTGTTTCTGATGATGGAAAATATTATCAATGTGTAAAAGAAGAAAGAATAATAGCAAAACGCCTTTAAATCCTGACAATTTGATTATGTTATATTTTCTTTTCATTAATTTATTTCCATTCCTCCCGCAAGGCGGTTAAAATCGTCTTCATTTATAATTTTAACACCTAAAGCCCTTGCTTTGTCAACTTTTGAACCCGGATTTTCTCCGACAAGCACATAATTTGTCTTTTTGCTTACCGCAGAAAGGAGCTTTCCGCCGTTGTTTTTAATAATTGTTTCAAATTTGTCGCGCGTATCGCTCAAAGTCCCGGTTATAACAAAAGAAATCCCGTCAAATATCGCCTGAGAAGCATCAAAAACCTCTTCCTGAGGCTCTACACCGAGTTTTTTGAGTTCTTTGAGCATTTTTTGATTGTGCTCGTTTGCAAAAAAGTCCATAATCCCCGATGAAATCTTCTTGCCTACGCCCCCGACCTCCTGAATCGTTTCTTCATCGGCAGCTTTGAGGTTTTTGAAGTTCTTGAATTTTCTTGCAATTACCTCTGAGGTTTCTTTTCCGACATGCCTGATGCCCAGAGCATTTAAAAATCTTGCAAATGTTGGATTTTTTGACCCCTGAATCGCTTCGTAAAGGCTGTTTGCCGATTTTTCCGCAATCAAATCCAAAGAAAGCAAGTCCTCCAGCGTCAATTTGTACAAATCAGCCGGTGTTTCGACCATTCCGCGCTCAACCAGCTGCGCAATAAGGTTTGTTCCCACGCCGTCAATGTCCATGCAGTCCTTTGAAACCCAGTATTCCAACCTGCCTTTAATCTGTGCGGGACAGTAGAACGTATTCGGACAGTATAAGTTGACTTCGCCCTCTGCTTCGACAAGTTTTGTGCCGCAAAACGGGCATTTCTCCGGCGGTTTGAAGTCCAGCGGTTTTCCTGCTGCATGCTCAAGCACTGTGATAACTTTGGGGATGATTTCTGCTGCCTTTTTGATTAAAACCGTGTCACCTACGTTAATCATCAGCCGTTTTACTTCATCAAAGTTGTGCAAAGTCGCTCTGGAGACGGTCGAGCCCGAAACAAGCACCGGTTTTAGCACCGCAACCGGAGTTACAGCGCCGGTTCTGCCTACATTAACCTCTACATTTTCCACGGTAGTTGAAACTTCTTCAGGCGGGAATTTAAATGCGGTTGCCCACCTTGGAGCCCTCGAAGTGTAGCCCATTGCGTTTTCCAGGGCAAAACTGTTCACTTTTATAACAACTCCGTCGGTCGCGTAGTCGAGACTGTATCTTTCTGTATCCCAGAATTTGCAGTATTCAATGGCTTCTTCAATATTTTTGCAAATTTTATATTCAGGGTTTACATTCAGCCCCTCTTTTTTCATAAATTCAAGCATTTCAGAGTGGGAGTTGATTTTGTACGCCGAATCCTCAATTATTCCCGCGTAAGTGAACATCGAAAGCTCTCTTTGAGCGGTGATTTCGGAATTTAGCTGACGCAGCGAGCCAGAGGCTGCATTTCTGGGATTTGCGAAAATTTTCTCCCCCTGCTCTTTTTGTTTTTCATTCAGCCTGTCAAAAGCGCTTTTCGGCATAAAAATCTCGCCGCGTGCGTTGAATTCTTTGATTTTGTCTTTTAGTTTGTGCGGAATTGTTTTGATTTTGCGAATATTTGGGGTGATATTCTCGCCAACAACGCCGTCCCCGCGGGTTGCGCCGATTTTTAGCTCAGAATTGACATAAGTCAATGAAACGGCAAGCCCGTCGATTTTCAACTCGCAAACCAGCTCAATCGAGGAATGATCACTGAACTGATTTTTGATTTTTTCGTACCATTTTTCCAAATCTTCGTATGAATAGGTGTTATCAAGGCTGTAGAGCCTGTTTTTATGTCTGTATTCGGTGAATCCTTTTGAAACTCCGGAACCGACTTTTAGCGTAGGGGATTCAGGGCTTTTAAACAGCGGATATTTCTTCTCCAGCTCCTGAAGTTCCTTGAAAAGCTTGTCATACTCGACATCAGAAACCAAAAGCGCATTTTCCTCGTAATACGCTTTGTTATATTTATTTATGAGCTTTGTGAGCTCTTCTATTCTTTTTTGCACATCCACGGTCTTTATGCCATAATTCTCTAATAATCCATATTTTACAATAAAAAATTCAACGGAACCATGTTTTAATATGAGTCTTCTGGAGCAAATAAAAAACTTTAAAAACAAGAAAAAATCCCTGCTTTTCACCACTCCGTCACATGCTCAGGGCGGGTTTGTTGATTCGGATTCAAAGGAATTTCTGGGTAAAAAGGTTTTTGAATGCGATTTTTCGGAAATTGAGGGGTTTGATAACCTCAGGCACCCTGAAAATACGCTAAAAACGCTTCTTTCCCGTTTAACGGCGATTTACGGTTCAAAACAAACCTTTATACTCACAAACGGCTCCAGCTCGGGCATTTTAGCTGCAATGCTCTCCGTTTTAAAGGACAATGACAGGGTAATTATTGCAAGAAACTGCCACATTAGTGTTACAAACGGGCTTATTTTGACAGGTGCGGTTCCTGTATGGGTTTTGCCGGAATATGATAAAAAATGGGGCGTTTTTAATGCGATTAGTCCGGATTCGGTTCAAAAAGCTATCGAAAATAATCCGGACGCAAAAGCTGTAATCCTTACATCGCCGACTTATGAGGGGATTTTTTCTGATATTGAAGAAATTGCAAAAATCACGCACAAGGCGGGCATGAAATTGATTGTTGATGAGGCGCACGGCGCGCTTTTGCCGTTCGGAAGCTACAAAACCCGTCCGGCAATCGAATCAGGAGCGGATATTTCCGTCCAATCGCTGCACAAAACAGCCGGAGCGCTTACTCCTGCAGCTGTTTTGCATATAGGGGAAAACAGTGCAATTTCACCTGAAACCGTTCAAAATGCGCTAAATCTAATAAATACAACCTCTCCACCCTATCCGATAATGCTTTCTGTTGAAAATACCGTAAAATATCTCGCCTCAAATGAGGGTAAAAAGGCAATAAACGACCTGCAAAACAGTATTTTTGAGCTGACTAAAGGGCTTTCTGATGATTTTGAGGTTTTTTGCGGAAATAATGACCCGACGAAAATACTTTTCCGTGCTAAACACGCAAATGCTGCCCGAATTGCCGAATATTTGAACAACGAATGCGCCATTGAGGAAGAATTCACCAATGGCAAGGCTTTGCTGTTCATTACGGGCATTGGAACAACTTCTGAAAAATTGGAAACCTTATTCAATGTTTTAAAACACCTAAAACCCTCGCAAGAAGCAGATGAAGATGATTTTTATACAAATTACAGGCTCCCTGAATACGTTATGCGCCCGAAAGACGCTTTTTATGCACAAAAAATGCGGATTTGTGCAACAAACGCCGCCGGAAAAATCACTGCCGAACCGGTATTGAATTATCCGCCCGGAATTCCGGTTCTTGTGCCGGGCGAGCGGATTTGTCCGCAGATTTCTGACTTTTCGGAGAAAATAAGTGTAGTTGTGTAAAAATTTATTTATTTTTTTAAGAATTTTGACAATTTTTTTCTTTCAGCTGCTTTAAAGCATCAGGAACAACCATGATAAACCAGATTAATTACACAAATCCATATAATTTTGCGCCAATGCAGTCTTTTGATACCCGTCAATTCTATTTTCCGGAGTATTATGAGCCCGTGCGCGCACCGCAAAGAGAGGAAAATCCCGTAAAAACCCTGGGCATGGCAGCTTTGCTGCAAGGGATTGCTGTTTTTTTGAATAAAGCTTCAAAATGGTGTTCTTATAAATTGCAGCAGGGAAAAGAGTTTACAACGGCTGAAAATGTCCAAAAAATTGCAAAAGAAATGGTCAAAAAGAACAATCTCGATGTGAAAGTCGGGTTTGTAACGCCGAAAAATGCCGCTTCTTACGCAGCACAATACGGCGGTGCAGCTGAATTTGAGGCTGTTGCAAAAGGTCAAAACGCGTTCTTTTCAGCAGGACATAAACTTGCTGTTGCTCCAAAATCCAAACCCTCCTTGATTCTTCACGAGCTCGGGCATGCTGTTAATGCAACAAAGGGTAAATTTATGCGCTTTTTGCAGAATTCACGCGGTTATGCAATGGCTGCACCAACGGCATTGCTGCTTTTGAGCTCAATGTTCCCTAAAAAAGAGGGAGAAAATCAGAATTTCATCCAGAAAAACGCCGGAATCCTCGGTTTTGCCGCTTATCTTCCCACAATTATTGAGGAGGGAATTGCCTCCCTGCGCGGCGTGAAAGCTGCGAGAAATGTTCTCGGAAAAACTGCCAATCTTGCGCCTTTGAAGCGAAATTATTTGTTTGCGCTCTGCACTTATATCCTCGCAGGCGTCGGTCTTGGCGTTGCGGCAAAGGAAACGATAATACGCGAGTCTTAAAAAGCCTTAATATCCGCGATTTAAACCCTGCTTGCATGCTATAATTTAAGCGGAGGTATGGATGCTGATTTTTGGCACTTCAAAAAGCAAAAAAACTGATTTGCTTGTTGAAAAATATTCAGAGCTAATCGCGCAGGGCGTAAGGGCTTGCGATATTCTTGTGCTGGTTCAAAATTCCTACAAAAAATCCCGTTTTCTGGACGCTGTTCTTGCGGATGAAAAAGTCGATTTTCTGGAAAACCCTAAAATATATACGTTTTTCGGGCTTGCGTATGCTGCTGTTCCTGAGAATTGGGCATTCGTAGAGGAAAACCTGAAAAACGGCCCCTCCGTTCTTTTGCCTAACCAGTGCGGACTGGAGGTTTCGGAACTTTTCATGAAAGCGGCAATAAAGGAAACAGGATTTGCGGATTACAACTCCAAAATCAACCTGCTCCATCAGCTTTTTCGCCGAAATTCCCTGATAGTGCAAAATGCACTGACCCCTCAGGATGTTGCGGAGCGTTCAGGAGTGCAGGATGAGGCTTTCGGGGAGGATGCGGGCAGGGCACTTGAGCTTTTTAAGAAAAAATCCGCGCAGTACAGGGCTTTTGACTACCTCGGGCAGCTGAATATCTTTAATTTTATCTACAAAAATACGGATTATTTTAAAAATATCAAATACGTGTTCCTTGATGATGGTGATGAGATAACGAATGCGGAATTTGAGTTTTTAAAGCATCTAAAACCGCAAATAACGGAGTTTTTCATTGCTCTTGACCCTGACGGCGTTTCGCGTGCCGGATTTTTGAACGGAGATTTCGCCATGCCGCAAAAATTGGAGGCGCTTACCGGTGAAAAACCTTTGATTTTGGAAAAAATCGGGTTTAAACCGGTTAATTCAGCGATTTCTTCTTGTACAATGCGGCTTGAGATGATAAATTCTGCGGTGCAAAAGGCTGCTGAGCTCTTGAAAAGCGGGGTGAAAGCTTCTGAAATCGTTTTTGTTGCACCTGTGATTGATACGTCTTTGAAGTTTGTTTTAAAAGAAAATTTTGGCGAAAATTCCCTGCAATTCATTTCCGGCAGCGAAAAACTTGTCGATAATCCGCTTGTTGCTTCAATAATAACGCTTTTGAAGATTGCCAGCTGTGATTATGCTCCGGACGCAAGAGAATTGACCGCTTTAATCCGGATTTTGTTGCAAATTCCGGTAAAATATTGCCTGCCAATTGTTGAGGACTATAAAAACAGCGGGAAAATTTCCTTTGAGCGCTTCAAAAAGCTGGCAATTTCGGACTTTTATAAAGAAAAAATCGACAATTTTGAAAAACTTCTAAAAAAAATCGATGGCGCGGACGGCTTTTTGCATGAAAAAGCCGTTATCGCTTTTAACGCCATTTTTGACAGGCGTTTTGCAGCATCGCTGGAGAAAATTAACTTTTTCGTAAAGCAGCTGGCTGATTTTGAGGCTGTTTTCGGGGAACTCACCCCTGAGATGAAAAAAGTTGTTCTTACGCAGCTGGAAAACTCGATTATTTCTGAAAATCCGCCTAATTCTCTCGAGGTCGAGGAGGAAAAAATCATTGTTTCTACCGCACAAAAGATTATTGACCTCGGAATCGAACGAAAACATGCGTTCTGGCTTGATGTAACCTCGGGCGAGTGGGTGCGTGAGGACACGGGCACGATTTATAATGCATGGGTTTTTCAAAAATCGCGAAAAGCAGAGCCTTTTACCTATGAAGAAAGTCTGAAACTCTCACAGGAAAAGACAAAACGCCAGATTCGCAAGCTGGAGCTGCTTTTTGAAAATATTTATGCCTATGCGAGCCTTTTTGACCGCGAAAGCCTTGAAAATACAGGCGGAATCCAAGAATATTTCATTAATCAGGCAAAATCCGGTGAAATTACTTTTGAATTTACGCCCAGAGAAGACCAGAAGCCTGTTCTGGATTACAAAAATGGAAAAATGGCGGTTTCTGCGGTTCCGGGTGCGGGAAAAACTACGATTTTGCTGGCTCTTGTAATAAAACTGCTTCAAAACGCCGTAAAGCCTGAAAATATCTTTGTTTTGACTTATATGGATTCAGCGGCGAGGAATTTTAAGGAGAGAATTAAAAAAATCTGCCCGAATCTCAATGCAATGCCCAATATTTCAACAATTCACGGGCTTGCGCTCAGGATTTTGAAGGAAAATTCGAATTCTGTAAAGGTCGGGCTCGAAAGGGATTTTGAAGTTTGTGATGATGAGAAAAGGTCGCAGATTCTTCATCGTCTTTTTGCAAAATATAACCTTGAAAACTCCGAATTTGACCGTTATGACAGAGCGATTTCCGCTTTGAAGCTTTCTTGCTTTGACAAACTTAAAAAGCCCGCAACCCGTGAAGCTGCTGCCTTTTTGAGGTTTTATAAGCTTTATAATTCGGCATTGAGGGCAAAAAATTTGATTGATTATGACGATATGCTTGTTTATTCGGTCAAAATTCTCGAGAAAAACCCGGAAATAGCTGCTTTTTATGCTGATTTATGCGGGTACATAATCGAAGATGAGGCGCAGGATTCCTCTTTTATCCAGCAAAAATTGATAAACCTACTTGCGCAAAAACACGGAAACATAATACGTTGCGGCGATTTGAACCAGTCAATCACCTCAACGTTCACAAATGCTGATCGTGAGGGATTTGAAAAATTCATAAACGAATCAAAAAGTGTCAAAATGTCCTCGTCGCAGCGCTGCAATAACGCGATTTTCGGGTTGGCAAACAAGCTTATCGACTATGCAAAGGGCGATTCTGACCTGAAAAATGCGTTTTTTGATATAAAAATGCAGGAGGTTAAAGGTGCCAACCCGAAAAGTGAAAAACCACTCAATGTAAGGATTTATGAGGATTACAAAGAGGAACGGGAGGCGATTATTTCAGCGCTGAGGGCGATTTTTTCTGAAAATAAAGACGCAAAAACCGCGATTCTTGTACGAAACAACTTCCAAATAGGTGAATACGAGCAATTCCTTGCCGGTTACGGCTTTACCGTGATTACACGGAGCGATTATCTCGGGAGACAGCCGGTTTTCAATCTTTTGCTCGCGCTTTTGGGTTTTTGTGAACATCCCTGGCGCAATGATACGGTTCTTGAGTTTATGAAAACACTTTCTTTTCAAAAACTCTCGATGTTTACAGAAAACGATTTTGAGTACATTGAAAAACTTAAAATTCCCTTTATTCTTGCGCAATCTGATGATTTGCCATCAAAAAAACTCGCCCAGCTGCTCTGGGACTTGAATTACTGGCTTGAAAATTCATTTTTGAATGTCGAGGATTTCGCGATTAAAGCGGGAAATTACTATTATTCAACACAGGTTGAGCTGTCCAATCTGCATATCATTGCTTCGTATTTTAAGCGTTTGAGCCTTGAATATAAAACAAATCTTTATGAAAAACTTGTTGAATTGGCGAAAAAACCGGCTGCGTGCAAGCTTTTTGCTGAAGATTCCACGCAAAATGCGCAGGGACAGGTCAGTATCATGACTTTTCACAAATCAAAGGGTGATGAGTTTGATTTTGTGTTTATTCCCGGGCTTTGCGAGGAAACTTTGCCGCTTGTCAGGGAAAATTATAAGGTTAACGGTGATTTGCGCTTCATTGAACACATAAAAGCGCTAAATCCCGCCTACACGCCCAAGGACGAAAACGAATTGCAAATCAGGCAGATTGAGGAGAATTTCAGGTTAATGTATGTGGCGCTGACAAGGGCGAAAAAAGGGCTTTTTATCAGCTGTGCAAGGAAATACAAGAAATATTCAAAGGTCAAAAGCGTTTCTGTTTCGACGTTGTTTGATGATTTTCTGGGGGGCGCGCAATGAACGAAATTTTTACCATAAATATGCTAAAAACAGCCTCAAAATGCCTTAAAAAGTACGATTTTCTCTATAATCAAAAAATCAGGCTGCCCGAGCACAACACATCTGTAAATACAGGAAGCAGAATTCATGCCCTTATCAACTTTTATTTAAAAAATCAGAGCATTGAAAAGCTTCTTTCGGCACTGGATTCATCGGAAATGCTGCTGTGGGCTAATTTTTTGGATTTGCAGTTGAAAAATCCACGCGAAAGCGAGTTTTCGTTTCTTGTGCGTTTCGACGGGATTTGGCTTTCGGGCAGGATGGACGCTTTGTTCTTTGAAAATGGTAAAATCACAATTGCTGACTGGAAAACAGGCAATTTTAACCATAACGAAGACGAGATGTTCCAAACAATGTTCTATCTTTACGCTGCATCCGTGATTTTTATGAAAAACGGCATGGTCAGGGATTTTTCGGAGATTTCAATGGTTTATTATCTTTTAAAGGACAAAAAAGAGATAAAAATCGACTTTAGCTCGGATTTGTTTGCGGATTTCGAAAATAAATTCAAAAAAATTCTTGAAAAAATAAAATACGGGCGTTATAATAGTGGTTCTCACATACACTGCGAAGCATGTGAATACAGAAATATCTGTGATAGAAATCTACTATAAGAATAGTAAATATTTTTTAAATATAATGACATTTTAAAATAATGTGCTATAATAGTAGTAGAAAAATATACGCAGATGAAAACCGCAGGACAGGTACAAAATGAAGTATATGAGCTTGATTTTGACAGTATGCATAGGCACCTTGATGTTATCAGGATGTTCAAACCTGAAAGCTGCGGTCGTGGACATGAGCAAGGCGCTGCCGGTACAACAGGAAATATCGCAGCCAAAAGTCAGTGTCCAGGGACGTACCATAAAACTGGGCGGTGAAGTAGATGACAAATTCGGTCCCAGCTTTGATTTCGACAAATTACAATAACATTAATTAACTAAAATACATTTTTTTATAAAAAATATTTTGTTTATTAAGGCACAAGGTGTTGTTGTCTTCTGTCGGCGCCCTCTCCATCGTATTACAAACTACACACAAAGGAGTTCTAATGAATTACACCCACGGAAGTCTTGAAAACGAAATATTAAAAACAGTTTGGAATATAGAAGACAACGAAGAAAGAGATGTTTCGGTAACGGAAGTGCAAGAAACGATAAATAATAATTCTAAAAATGACCGTGCTTACACTACCGTAAAAACTGTTATGGACAGGCTCGTGGAGAAAAATATGCTCGTTAGATACAAACAGGGCAAAAAATTCCTTTACAAATCTGTTTCCAGCCGTGATGAAATGGCTCAAAAAGCTATAAAACGCCTTGTTGGGCAGTATTTTAACAACGATGTAACATCTTTAATGAAAGTTCTTGAAAAGGAATATCAGCTCGTATAAATGTCACAAATTATCGACAATCTGCTTTTGTGGCTTTATAAATACCAAGCCTCAAAAAAAAGAGGAGCCGCCGGTTGATTATAGAACACAAAGACAGCTTGCGGGGGAGATAATTATCGGCGTTTTAACCGAACATTTGTGTGTTCGCGAGGGACTTTTGCGCTTTCCTAAAGACGCAGTTTCTGATCCGTCGATTCAGGCGGCGTGGCACGCTTTATGCCATTATGAGGCTGATGAAGATTTGCGGCGCAGGGATATCGGGTATGCAAATGAACAGCAAGAATTGCTGGAGTTGATTGCTTTTACGTTCAAAGATGGCAAAGAGCTTCCGCAAAACTTGATTTCTGCGTATTCAAAGTATCATTCTGAGGTTTTGATTGCCCCGCAAAAGGGATTAAAGGCAATAATAAGAAAGTTAACAAGATTTATCAACATATAGCAAAAAAATTGTAAGAATCGGGCTA
>URHD01000069.1 GCA_900547585.1 uncultured bacterium
ATTAATTACATCGAAACCATGTGGTTGTATATCAAAGAGGAAGCTTTCACTATGAAATCTTTGCCAAGAGGAGAGTTATAAGGGCGGTTTACGAACATTACCACTATGTATTTTTTACCATTTGGCGTGTAAACGATTCCTGCATCGCCAAGCATTTTACCGATATCTCCTGTTTTGTGGATAAACGGAACATTTGCCGGCAATCCAGCCTGAATAAGGCGGTTATTATGAACATGGCTCATATAATCAACGATTTTTTCTCTGGAATTAAGCGTTAAAAATGCGGGATTGTCAATGTTATAGAGCATTGCGGCCATTTCGCGCGCGGTGCTGACATTTGTGCCGGCAAGATCCGGCAGCCAGTCATTAATCCGCGTTTTTTCCATTCCCCAACGGCGAAGAGCATTGTTCATACCGTTCATTCCGCCTATGGCACTCATTAGCATGTTTGTGGCTGAATTATCTGATTCTGTAATCATTACACGCGCAAGTTCATCAATTGTATAAGCATTGTTTAAGCCTTTGAACTGCAGCGAACCGGAACCTTCCGATTTATAGTATTCGGTCATTGAAATTTTGTCATTCAACGTGAGCTGGCCGGCTTCGATTGACTTAAACAGTTCTATCAAAACAGGAAGTTTAATTATGCTTGCAGTCGGATAAACTTCGTCAGCCCGAATGTTAGCAAATTTTCCGGATTCATAATCCCAAACATAAATTGAAGGCGCCAAAGTTGGATAACTCTTTGCAAGCCCCGCCAATTTTGCTTCAAGAAGAGGCATTGAATACGTTTCGTAAAGCTTTTGCATTTTAGGTTTCTTTGTTTCAGTCGCTTTCAGGCTGTTAACACCCAAAAAGGTTGAATTTTTAAGATAAGAAGATGTCGGATGATAAACTAAATTGTAATCAGCGCTGACAGCCGGATATTTCGGAGTGCGCAAAAACAAAGGACGCGTAACATTGTCCATATAATGCGGTGCTATGTACATTACAACCACAAACGCAAAAAGAACCTGAAAAATAAACGCAAAAGGATTGGTTCTGTGCTTTTTAAGCTTTTTCGTTCTGGTGATAGCCGGACGAACATTGGAAGCATATCTTGCCTGATTGCCATAATAATCATATTTGACTTCCGGCTTGTACATCGGTCGTGCCAAAATATCTTCTCCCTAATCAAGTCTACACATTTATATTACCCGAACAATTTTACGGATGCATGGTACAAATAGTGTAGATGTTCGAAATTTATTGATAATAAATTAACATTTAAAATCTTTAAAGTCCAAGGTTTTAACATTTTGTTGCATTAAACTTTAAGAATAATGATACATTATTAATATTATGTACATTTAGTGCAACATTTGATATTATATGTGTACGAAGTTTAAAAGGGAAATTTAAAATGAGAAATATTGTAATTTTCACCGACAAAGATTCATCAAAACTGGAAGCAATGATTGCTAACAGCGGAGATTATGATGTAAGAACAAAAAATATTGACGAACTCAAAGACGCAATGACCTTCAATCCGGCTGTTATTGTTATAAATTGCGCAGAACAAAAGCTTAAAGAAGCAGCAATGGTCACAAAACTTCCCGCTCCGGCGTTGATAGTTGCGCAAAGGTTCATTGATGAACTCATTCTCCGCGGTGACTCGTATGATTTTGTTACCGAGCCGGTTGACGAAAAAGAGCTTGCACTGAGAGTAAAAAATCTGTTAAAAATTAAAGAATTGAAAGAAACAATCGACACAGTTTCTACAACGGACGCTCTTACTGGACTTCACAACAGAAAATATCTCCACGAACGCCTTGAAGCTGAAATTTCCCGCGCAAAAAGATATGATATTAAATTATCCTGCCTGCTCCTGGATATCGACTTTTTCAAGGTCGTAAACGACATGTACGGATATGACTGGGGCGATGTTCTTCTGAAAAAAATTGCAGAAATGTTAAAAGGCTTCGTCAGAAAAGAAGATATCTTAACAAGATACGGCGATGAAGAATTTATCGTAATTCTCCCGAACACACCTGAAGAAAATGCATTCCTTTTTGCAGAAAGATTCAGAAGAGACATTGAAAAAATGGAATTTATCCCTGCTGGTGAAGAAGAACGCCATCCGATTACGATTTCCGGCGGGATCGCATCTTTCCCGTTCCTTCAAAATGTGGATGAAGACGCAAATACACTCATCAGATACGCAGAACACGCACTATATAACGCAAAAAAACGCGGCAAAAACAAAATAGTCCAGTTCTCTCAAATAAATATTGAATATTAATAAAAAAGCTCCTGAGAGGGAGCTTTTTTATTGGATAAATTCTTCCCTATATCTGCGAAAACCCTCAATTTTCCCAAGTATCCTATCAGAAAAACCCAAAAACATATGCCAATTGTTAAATTCTTGTCTTAAATAAAAAAAAATAGTAGAATAAGGAAACCTAATATATGAGAGGATTAACTGATGAAATTACATATGCAGATTTTGATTGCACTTGGTCTTGGGATTAAACGTAACGGACATATCTTTTTCGGGCTAATTGCAGGCGTCATTGTCGGAATACTGCTGCATGCCCAGAATGCCGGCACCCCCGAAGCAACACCATTGTTCCATTACATTTACGGAGCATTGAATTTTATAGGTCAGGCATTCATCAGACTTATCCAAATGGTCATAATCCCGTTAATTTTCAGCGCAATCATCATCGGAATCTCAAGCATAGGCGATAACAAACAGCTCGGCTCTTTCGGCCGCAGAATGGTTCTGTATTATACAATAATTTCTGTCGCTGCTGTAATAATTGGCGCAATTTTAGCCCTCGGAGTAAAACCCGGGCTCGGCGTACAATCATTCATAAACGCCCAGTCAGCAACCGAAAATCAACAGATTGTTGCTGCAGCAATCCAAGACCAGAAAAATCATTTTGGTGATATTTTCCTTAATATCATACCGGCTAATCCGATGGAAGCGCTTGCTTCAGGCGACATGATTCCAATAATTGTGTTCATTATGATTTTTGCGATTGCACTTTCAAAAGTCGGAGAAATCAATCGACCGGTTGTTTCCTTTTTTGAATCGATATTCGCGGCAACAATGAAAGTTACGGACGGCATAATGTACCTTGCTGCACCGGGGATTTTTGCATTAACCGCCACAGCGATATCTTCGTTCGGAATGTCCGTATTTACGAGTATTTCAAAGTATTTTCTAGTAATTCTTGCCGGTTTTGCATTACAGTTATTTGTTGTTTACCCGATTTTGATGAAAATATTTTCAAAAGTACCTATTAGACTTTTCTTTGCTGCAATAGCAGAAGCCATGATGGTAGGATTCGGCACGGCAAGCAGTTCTGCAACTCTTCCGCTTGTTATTGCATGCTGTGAAAAAAGAGGTGTTTCGCACAAGGTTTGCAGTTTTGTTTTACCGCTGGGCGCAACGCTGAATTTCGATGCAACAGCACTTTTTCAGGTTGTTGCAGTACTTTTCCTTGCACAGGCATACGGAATTGCAATGGATCCTATTATGATTTTGCAGATATGTGTACTCGCAATCGTTGCCTCAAGCACCTGTGCAGGCATTCCGGGCGGCGGAATCATTACAATTGCGCTTGTGCTGAACGGTATGGGATTAACCCCCTCGCAGATGGTCGAAGGATTTGCATTCCTGTTTGCTGTTGACAGAATAGTTGATATGTTCAGAACAATGCTTAACATTACATCTGATGCAGTCGTTGCAGCCATAGTTGCCGACAACGAAAACGAACTTAACTACGACATGCTCACAAATTCGGAATCCTACAAAGAAATAATTTAATGGTTACGGTTCAAAAAGCAAAAAAAATCAAAGGCGAAATAGTTATCCCTCCGGATAAATCAATAAGCCATCGCAGCGCTATGTTTGCGCTGCTTACGGGCGGAGTTATGGAGGTGCACAACTATTCGGCAGGCGCGGACTGCCGAAGTTCTCTTGATATGATTCAAAGGCTCGGCGCAAAGGTCGAATTCAAAGCCGGAAACGACATAATAATCGATTCTTCCGAAGCTTTTAAGTACGTTAATGGGGCTATTTCGCTGAACTGCGGAAATTCAGGCACCTCAATGCGGCTTTTTAGCGGGCTGCTTGCGCCAAAAATCGGTAAATTTGAACTTTTCGGCGACAAAAGCCTTTCAAAACGACCAATGAAAAGAATTATCGAACCACTTCAAAGCATGGGTGCAATAATTGAGCACATGGACACCAAAGCCCCCTTAAAAATCACAGGCAACGAGCTGAGTGCAATCAATTACACATCAAAAATAGCCTCTGCGCAGGTTAAATCCTGCATTTTGCTCGCGGGGCTTGGTACAGATGGCATAACCAGCGTCGAGGAGCCCTATATTTCCCGCAATCACACGGAACGCATGCTTAAATATCTGGGCGCAGATATCAGCTGCGAAGGAACAAAAACATGTGTATCAAAATCCTATCTTGAGCCCAAAAACATAACGGTTTGCGGCGATATTTCGTCAGCGGCTTTCTTTTTTGCAGCCGGAGCAATCCTCCCTGATTCGGAATTAACAATCAAAAACACCGGTTTGAACCCAACAAGAACCGGAATTCTTGAGGTTATGAAGAAAATGGGTGCAGATTTTGAAATTTTGGACAAAAGGGTTGAATGCGGTGAAGAAGTCGGCGATATAAGAGTAAAAACCTCATCGTTGAGTGGAATAACCATTGAAGGCGCAATAATTCCGAGATTAATCGACGAAATCCCGATAATCGCAGTCATGGCAACTCAAGCGCAGGGCACAACCGTAATAAAAGACGCTTCCGACCTCAGAAACAAAGAAGCTGACAGAATTACATGCCTTGTCGGCGAGTTACGTAAGCTGGGTGCAGAAATTGAAGAAACGCCAGACGGAATGATTATACACGGCGGCAAAAAGCTATCCGGCGGCGTGCAGGTCGAATGTTTTCATGACCACAGGCTTGCAATGAGTCTTTATGTTGCCGGAATGGTTTGTGAAAAACCTGTAAAAATCAACGAATTTCAATGGGTGGATATCTCTTTTCCTGAATTTCTGCCGCTTATGGGCGAGGTTGCTTCTTTTTAGAGCTGAATGGATTTTTGCTCTCTTTTTCAGCAGGTTCGACCCATGCATAGGTCTGACCGCAGGTAAAAGAGAACGGATTTGAGTTATTGCAGTTACTTTTGTAAAAGCGTGTATATTTTTTGTCGTATTTGTCGACTTTTTTCATGATTTTTATAAGCTCCGACAATATTTTCATAACCTTTACTTCCAGCACTATCCACATAAACTATCGCACTTTTCATTTGCGATTTAATCCTTATTTCGGACAAGGAATTCTAGGCGAAAAGGCTATTTTTCTTTTTTAGTGAGGCGGGGTGGTGTTTGGGGTAAAAATCCGGCTGAAACAATTTTTCCGGCTCGATTGGTGGGTGATTTGGCGCAAAAATCCCTCTAAATCAATTTTTCTTGCTTGATTCACTGCGTTCATAGGCGTCGAAAAATTAATTTAGAGGGATTTTTACTTTGGGGAACTTTCAGGTCTTTATAATCAATTATTTGCGCAATAAAAACCATCATGCTAGTATGAAAAGACCTGGGGATAAATAACATGGCAAAAACAAAAGAAAAAACGGAAAAAACAGAGGAAAAAGAGCAAAAGCCGAAAAAAGGCAAGAAAGAAAAGGCTCTTGTAATAGTTGAGTCGCCCGCAAAATCAAAAACTATCAAAAAGATTCTCGGCGATTCATACCAGATTGAGGCAAGCTATGGGCATATCAGGGATTTCCCGCCCAAAGTGCTCGGCTTTGATGTTGCAAACGATTTTGAGCCCTCTTTTATTGTTATCCCCGAGAAAAAGGCCGTTGTAAAAAAATTAAACGATCTTGCGAAAAAATCTGACAAAATATATCTCGCATCCGACCCTGACCGCGAGGGAGAAGCTATTGCGTGGCATGTAAGACAGGTTCTCGATGTACCGGAAAGCAGAATTTGCAGGATAGAATTCAACGAAATTACACCGAATGCCATAAAACATGCCGTAGAATCGCCAAGAGCAATCGACATGGACAGGGTAAAAGCACAACAGACACGCCAGATTCTCGACAGGCTCGTGGGTTACAAAATCAGCCCTGTTTTGTGGGAAAAAATGAGAAATTACAGGCTTTCGGCAGGCAGGGTTCAAAGCGTTGCGCTGAGAATGATTTGCGAACGAGAAGAAGAAATCGAAGCGTTCATTCCGGTCGAATACTGGTCAATAACAGCGGATTTGGAAAAGGACAAAAAACTTTTTTCAGCAGAACTTGCAAAATATAAAGACAAAAAAATCGAAATAAAAAATGAAGCAGAAGCAAATAAAATTGTTGATGAATTAAACGAAAAAGGGCTAAAATACGAAGTTTCCAAGGTAACTTTTAAAGATACTCAAAGAAAACCTGCGGCTCCGTTCATAACTTCTACATTGCAACGCGAAGCAAGCTCAAAACTCGGCTACGGCGTTTCAAAAACCATGCAGATTGCCCAAAAACTCTACGAAGGCGTTGAAATCGGCGGCGAACCGGTCGGTTTAATCACTTATATGAGAACCGACTCTGTCAGAATCTCGGATGACGCGCAGGCTGCGGCAAAAGATTTTATTGTTGACAGCTGGGGTGAAAAATATTACCCGAAAACGCCAAATAACTACGTAAAAGGCGGCAAAAAAAACGTACAGGACGCTCACGAAGCAATCCGCCCGTCATACATCGACAAAACACCCGACAGCATAAAACAATACCTCACATCTGAACAATACAGGCTGTATAAGCTCATCTGGTCGCGTTTTATGGCGTCACAGATGGCAAACGCAAAAGTCAAAAACACCTCTGTGGATATAAAAGCCGGAGACTACGGTTTCAAAGCAGGTACAAGCAAAATCATGTTCGACGGATTTTTGAAAGTTTACAATGATTCTGACGAAGCAGTCGATACAAGCAAAATTCCGGATTTGAACGAGGGTGACGAGGTCAAATTGAAGAAAATTGACCCGAAGCAACACTTTACCCAGCCGCCGCCGAGATTTACAGAAGCCTCGCTGGTTAAGGCGCTTGAAGAACACGGAATCGGGCGTCCGTCAACTTATGCACCGATTATTTCAAAAATTCAGCAAAAAGGTTATGTTGAAAAGCTGGAAAAAGCACTTGCGCCAACGATTTTAGGGCGTACTTTGAGCAAACAGCTTGTGCAGTACTTCACGGACATCATGAACTACCGATTTACAGCGCAAATGGAAACAAAACTTGACGATATTGCCGAAGAAAAGGCAGTTTGGAAAGATGTTTTGAAAGAATTTTATACACCTTTCAGTGAAGTCGTGAATTCAGCGCAAAAAAACATGCCCAGAGTGCTGATTGAATCAGATCAGGTCTGCCCGAAATGCGGAAAGAAAATGATAGTCAGAACGAGCCGCTTTGGCACGCAATTTTTGGGATGTTCGGGTTATCCCGAATGCAAAACAATGATGCCGCTTACAAAAGACGGAAAAGCCGCTCCTGTAGATGAAAAAACCGATGAAAAATGCGAAAAATGCGGCTCTGAAATGATTGTAAAAGTCGGGCCATACGGAAAATACCTCCAGTGCACAAATGACGAATGCAAACACAGAAAAAGCGTCGTAATAACAACTGGCGTAAAATGCCCGAAATGCGGTGAGGGTGAAGTTATCCAGAGAAAATCAAAATACGGAAAAATCTTCTTCGGCTGCAACAAATACCCGAAATGTGATTTTGTTTCTTGGAACGAGCCCGTTGAAGAAAAATGCCCCGAGTGCGGCGAATATCTGGTGAAAAAAATAACCAAAAAAGAGTCAAAACTCCAGTGTTCAAACCCGAAATGCGGATTTTCAAAGCCGATGGAGGAAGAAAATGCTTAAATTTGCGGTTATCGGACATCCCTTGAGCCAGTCGTTGTCAGGAGTTATGCACAATGCAATGCTGAAAGAGCTCGGGCTTGAGGGTGAATACGAAACGCTGGATACGGACAATGACGGACTTGTTGACAGGGTAAAATACCTAAAATCGCGCGGATATACGGGTTTTAATGTTACAATTCCTTTAAAAGTGCTAATTACGCTCTTTTTGGACAGCGTTGACACCCTCGCGGACATGGCAGGATGCGCAAATACCGTAAAAATTATGCCCGACAAGTCGTTACACGGCTACAATACGGATATTTACGGGTTTCAAAAGGCAATTCCGCCTGAATTTCTTGAAGAATTGAAAAATTCGACCGTAACTATCCTCGGAACCGGTGGAGCAGCACGCGCAGCAGCGATTGCGCTATGTTTGAGCGGAATTAGTCAAATAAATTTCTACGCAAGAAATATTATTAATGCAAGCGACATGGTTAACTATTTGCGCGGGCAGTTTCCGCAGATAACGTTTAATTTAAAGCAAATGCAGAGCATAAACGACCTTTCTGATTCAAAAATGCTCGTAAATTCAACGCCGATTGGCATGCGCGGAAAAGCAATGGGCATGAGTCCGGTCGATGAAGCGGTTTTGAAGACGCTTCCCGAAAATAGTGCGGTTTATGACATTGTTTATAACCCTTTAAAAACAGAACTTTTACGGCTTGCACAAAAAAACGGCTACCGGACGATTACCGGGCTGGACATGTTCGTACATCAGGGCGCAAAAGCCTTTGAAATCTGGACAGGGAAGCAGGCAAGACCGGAAATCATGAAAATTGCGGTGCTTGAGCATCTGGCGAATTAAAAAATCAGTCAAAGGGCGCGAATTATCAATTTGTTTTACTAAATTCTCTGGCAATATTCTTCAACTCAAGTACAGTCGAATCAACAGCCCTGTTGAAAATGGTCTGCTGAATTCTTGCCCATTCTTTTTTATTGTTTCTGTTTATTTGGAGGTTTTTCTTTGATGAAAAATCAACATTAGATAAAAATAAATCAAAATGGTTGTTATGCTTTTCACCCAGGCTTTTTTCGAGTTTTTTGAATCCGGGGGTATAATTTTGAGCAAGTTTTTCCTGATTTACCAGAATCCCGGTTTCAAAATTTTTATGCATAAAGAAATCAACAACTTTTCCTAAAAAAGATTGTTTTCTGGTATGCAAAGGAACTGTCATATCCTGAAGAAAATGGATAGCCATTCCTGCTTCACGAGAAACATCAACAGCGTTTTGTTTGTGCTGAAACATCCTATTAATATGCGTCAAATACGCATTAAAAGCATTGTTTTCATTGGTTGAAAAGCCAAAACTTTTTCTGCCTCTGCCTTTTGAATCCGGTTTAAAGTAAAAATGCCTGTTTGTCAAAAAACCGGTTTCTGAGTTAAGCAAATCCGGAAGCATAGAACTGTCTGCAAGTTCATTTACAAACTTTTTAACAAGATTGCCATTATCGGGTTCGGCTTTTTGGACAAGTGCACGAAAAGCTTGATAATTAATAGCCAATTTGTTTAGACTTTCACCTGCAAATTTTCTATCATTATGCATAGCTAATTCCTGCATAATTGTGCTGCTTTTTAAAAAATTCTCTCTAATCAACCCGTTCGAAAGATATTGTGCTATAGCACCGCCCTTATTTGTTAATTCAGGCACATATTCCAGAGCTTTTCTGGTTATTATACGATGAGTATCATAATTATACCCAAAACTCGCCTTTTCCCGGTATTAGCAGACAAATTTTGCAAAATATTCATTCCTTATATTCTTTTTTGATTGTCATAATATTAATGTTGAAAAAAAATATATTTGACGAATGAAAAATAAATTGGTAACAAAAATTTACGAAATAGGCTAATTACACCGATTTTTTTTGTTTATCAAAAATATACCACACCAAAAGAGCCCCCATAAATACTGACCAGATGATAGAATAGAGGTCAAAATTGCCTTTTTGCGCGAGGCTGCTTATATTGTAACCAATTTGAGGATACTTTTTGTAATTTTCAAATCTTTTATTTTCCTGTTTTAAAACATCATCGGCATCAAAATCTTGAGAATCGGAAAAGTCATAGAAATAATATATAAATGGCGAAATCTTTTTGTTATTTTGAATTTTTAAATGATATTTATGATGATGTCCGAGAAAAGTTCGTGATAAGGAACGAAGTGACGTGAACGAACTTTTTGAGT
>URHD01000070.1 GCA_900547585.1 uncultured bacterium
CTTCTATGCGAAATTTCAACAAATTTTTCCGCAAAACTTTCTCCGGCAAAAATAGCCGCGCAATCCTTTAATTTGCTAAAAATCCTGCGCAATTCACTGCAGGTTGTATAATTTAAAATCTCCGTTTCCCAGGGAGAATCGAGTGCGGTGAGCATTTTGTCGGGAGAAAGGTCTTTAAACTCAATCGCTGCGCAATTCGGAGCAATTTCATCATAAGAAAGCACCATTTTGTCAGAAAAAGCCTCAAAAACTCTGTTCGGCCCGAAATATTTTTCCTTTCCGCAAACAACACCCGCAGGATGGCGATCTGCCGGCATTTCGCCTTTTGCAATTTTGTTCAAAAACACATCATGAAAAACAATAACGGCATTTTCATCAAGACAGGGCAAAATAGCCAGCAAATCGAGGGTTGCCCACGGGTGAAGATGGCTTGCATCGATAAATGCGAAATCAAATTTCTTATCACAGCCCTGAACATAGTCGGCGGCAATGATATTCGTGTTCAAATCCCAGAATTTTGCAAGTTCCGGTGCAGTTTCAAAGAATGCATCGCCGATTTTCCTTGCAGAATCATAATAAACGGAATCCGCATTGTCAATTGAGGTCAGTTTTGCTGTTTTGCTGTATTTATGGGATTCTTCCAGCATATAATATGCTGCCCAGCCGGCAGCCGTGCCGGCTTCGAACAGATTTTCGGGCTTGTAATCGGATATAAGCCCCCTTATGAATGCCGCTGACGGAAAATCATTATCATAAACAGACATCCACTGCGGGCGGGCTTCAAAAAGCGCTTTTGTTTCTTCTATTTTCAAATCCCAATAGGCTTTTCCTGATTTCATCAATAATCCTCAATTTTGCTGAACAAATCATCACAAATTTCAATATTAAGTCCGTTTTTATCCAGTTCCGCCTGAATATATTCTCTCATTTTTGGCTGAAATAGCACGGCGGACACGATAAAATCAGGATTTAGCTCCTGCAAATCCTGCGGGCCATAAATTTTGTATTTGCCGGTTGTTTTTCCCCTTTTTTCGACATCCCTGTCGATAATTCCGACAATATTGTCCGAATTGAGCCCGAATTTCTCTATAATTTTTTGAATAAAGAGACTTGCGCCCCACAAAACAGCCCTTTTCCCTTTTACTGCGTTTTCTAACTGTTTCTTGCAGATTAAATTCTGCCGAAAAAGATATATCGCCCTAAAAAGTCGTTTTAGCACAATTTTCGTTTTTAATATTAGTTTATGATGGCGCCATGGGGTTTTTGATAAATATTTGAAATATTTTTCCGCATAAACATGCTCTTTTACTGAATTCCAGGGCTTATTTCGTGTTATATGATGAATAAGTTTTATCTCATTTTCAGGATATAACCCCGAAACAACATCATAATCCGGGGTATATTCAAGATTCCAGCACCTTTCAAAATAGCGGACGACAGGAATAAGCACGGAATTCAACACATCCTGATCAACCCAGATTATTTTTTCGCTATGCTGCTCAATAAAATCGAAACATTTGCGAGAAATGTTTTCTTCCCGCCATTTTTTCAGATTTATAACCATAACGCCGGCGTTGAAATTTTTGGAATCACCGATAAATTCACGAATATGCTCAACAGAAACAATATCCTCGCAAACTCCGGCAAAAACCCCGTCCACATCAAAATCCCAGAGCTCTTTTATATCGCCGAGAACAGTAACATCAACGTCAATGTAGAGAATTTTGTCAAAATCCGGAAAAAAGTCAGGCAGCTTAAGCCGAAAATATGTTTCCAGCGTAAAATGCATATTTTCAGGAACCGGACAGCCCTCAAACTCTTTCGGGTCAACATTTATAATTTTCAACGAAGAATTTTTCGTATTTCCTGCTTTTTCCAGCCGTTTTTTGCTTTTCGGGGAAATTTCACGGTTCAAAATAAAAAACTCAAGCTTTTCTCCGGATTTATGATTGTCAATCATCGACGCAACCGCAGCAGCGCAATGCATTGCGTATTTGTCATCACATGCCATACAAATTCGTATGGCATTTTCAGCTTTTTCATTGATATTCAACTATTGTGCCTCTTTTTGGGTTTTCTGATCCTTGTAAAAATTATAAAGCGCGCCAAGGTTCTTCACGGTTTCATTTTGCTTGATTTTCTGCACTTTTTCGTTGCTTTCAATCGCATTTTGAACTTGATTTTTGACTTCCTGCTTTACTTCTTCTTTTGTCATCGGCACTGTTGTAGAAGTTGTGCCGTTTTCCGCATTTTCCGGCTTTTTGAACAGGTCAAGAATCGATTTTTGCGACTGCTGCATTGATTCTGCGGTGTTCAGCCACTGGAAAGATTTTACAGCTTTGGGCGGGTTCAAAAGACTGCCGTTTATCACGACTTTAAAGGATTTTGTATCCTCTTTTGCCGGAGAAAGCGGTGGAATCGTATCCAGTAGCGCTTTTGAAGCCGTTACATTATAAGCATTGAGCACAGAGGATATCGTGCTGCCAAAACTCGGGATAAGCGCCGTAATTTTGTCCACAGAAAGCTCGGCAACAGGCCCGAGAGCCTTTGCAACCTCCGGAGAAACCGTTCCGAGAATCTGCATATCTGCATTGTTGTTCACGAGGTTCATTTTTCCGGTAATCGCAAGCGACATGTGCGGGCCGGAAGATTTTACCGGATTCAGATTGACCCAGCCGTTTGAAAAAGTCAAATCTCCCTTCAAATAATCAAATTTTCCTGTATTATAAGGGGCAATCGTGTTAATCAGAGCGCCTATTTGCGACTCAACGAACTTTTGCGACAACAAATTGTTTGCCTGCAAAAAGGTTTCAATCCGCCCGATGCTTCCGAGCTGCCCGTCTTCAACATTGAAGTCCGCACTGCCCTTGAGAGTTTTCATTTGCTGCTCATAAGTAGCGCCTTTTAGCGAAACATCTGCGTTGAATGAAAGTTTGCCCTTAACCTGGTCTTTCATTGCGGCAAATGCCGTAACAACCGAGTTTGCATTCATTGATTTTCCGCCGGCTTTTGCCTTTACTGCCGTTGAAACAAGGTTGTATGAAACATCCGCCGAAAATTCACCGTCATAAGCCGAGCCCTTGAGATTTTTCAGGTAAACAACGTCATTATTCATCGTAAAATCCGAGGAAATCGCGCCGGCTTTGATTTCGCCCATAACGAATTTATCAATTACGCCATGACCTTTCGTAATTTTCACAGGAAAAACAACAGACGCCCCCGCCGGAGCCGGAGAGCCCTGCGCAGCAGCCTTTTTAGCCTCCGGAGTTTCCATTGCATTGAGCATTTTTTCTGCATCGAGCCCGGTCGAAGTGATTTCCATGTTGTTTATGACGAATATTTTATTGAATTTTGGCGAAGCGTCCGCTTTTATGTTCAAGGGGCTGCCGTTTATGCTCAGGTTCTGAATATCGGCGCTAATCAAAGAATCATTAAAATTCACCGTCACAATATCAATTTTTGTAAGATATTCCGGGATATCAGCGTCTTTCACCTCAAAAAAGCCTTTCATAACCGGCGAAGTGAGCTTTCCAGCGACCTCAATCCTGCCCCTTGTCTTAAATGAAGATTTCGGGAGCATCGCAGTCGAAAGCTGGAGCGGCTGTGGGATTGAAATTACAAGATTTTTGATGTTTTGAACCTTTGAATCAAGCCCCTCGACAGCTCCGGAGATTCCGGCGAGCTGCTGGGCATTGCGAAGATTCGCTTTTGTATTGGTGCTAAACCCCGCAGCCGCAATGTAAAGTCCTGCGTCATTTATCTTAAAAACATTATCTTTTATCGACGCAGAAAAGTTCAGGAGGCCGTTTTTGCCGGTCATTCTTTTAACCGTAACGGGAGCAAAGTAGTTTTGCGCGTCAGAACCAATCTGGGCACTAATTTCAAGCTCCTTATCGCTGCCGGAAACAACGGCAATCAAAGGCAGAGTGCCCTTTGAAGAAACAAGCTGTTTTGTTTGCTTATCCAGCAGTTTGTTTAAGTCAGCGGTTTTTAAATTGCCGTTTGCTGTAATATTTATATCGGGTTTGTGAGCGTAATTTTTGATTGAACCCGAAACTTTAATTCCTGAGGTTTCCAAAAGCGCCTCAAAAGGCTGCAAAACAATATCTTTTGGATTTATTGTAATTTTAATTTGAGGAATTGAAGCATTAAATTTCGGATTCAGCATTGTAAAGCGGATGTCATTCACTGCAACCTCGCCTTTAAACGCTTCTTTTTTAGTATCCGTGCTTGCCGTAATATCAGTGACGGTTTTTGCATTTGTGATGTAGAAACCGTTCACTCTGTCTTTTATTTTCAGGTTTTCGAGCACAAGCGAGAGTTTTGGCTCTATATTTTCAAGTTTTCCTTTTAAAATCGCGTTAAGCGTCAAAACACCGTTTTGCAAATCATAAGCAGTCTTAATATCAGCAGGCGCAAAGACCGTATAAAGGCTGTTTAAGGGGATTGCGTCGGATTTTAGGGTTATATTTGCGTTTGAATCCCTGTCAATCGTGCCGGTTACGCCAAATTTTGAACCGTTTACGACAGCGCCTGCGTTTTTGATATTTACCATGTTATTGCAAAAATCCACATCTGCAGCGATATTTTTAATTGAAACAGGCATTGATTTGTGAATTATGGAGCCGTTTTGGACTTTGAAAAAGCCGTTTGATTCAAATTTTTTCAAATCTGTTTTCAGTGAAAAGTCAGATTCGATAAATCCGTTCATATTAAGGCTTGAGAGCTCATTTTTTACGTTAAACGAGTTCAAAAGCGCTATTGAAAATTTTTGAAGACTTGCAAAGCTGATTTTGTCGGTTTTTACGTTCAAATCAACATCCGTCTTGCCGCCGCTTATAATATCCGCTTTTATGTCAGCTTTTTCAGAGCCAGTGATATAAACATCCGAATCAAGAGCTATTTCATGCCCTCTAAAGGTCGAATGCAGATAGCTGTCGGGGAGTTTTGAGCCGTCGAGCACCACGCTCATACCGTCAATATTGGCAAAACCGTCTATTTTTAAGCCTTTTTTATGATTTCTTATTTTCAAATCCGCGTTAATCGCCGCTTTCGGGGTGAATTTTACAATTTCGTTAATAAAATCAATCTGCGGAGCTTCAACAGCGTCAACAGGTTCCTTTGCAGGCGCAATTTCGGGCCAGAAACTGTCCGCTTTCACGTTATATGTGATATTTTCATTTTTATTGACAAAAACACCGCCGTCAGCTGCAATCACAAACCTGCTGTTGATTTTAGCCTTATCAAGAAGAAAGTTTGAGCCTTTAATTTCGACTTCATTGCCGCTTTTTGCGTCAGAAGCGGTTATATCATAATTTTTGACAACAATTTTAGGCAGTTTTTCAGAGATTTTTACGGGCATTTGAGCTTCTGCGGTATCTGCGGTCTGGGATTGAGCGAGGTTTTCCGTTATGTATTGAGCAATATCAAACTGCCCGTTTTCCAGAAGTTTGGCCTGAAAAACCGGAGAATCAACCGTTATATCGGCAAGTTCAAGGGTTCTCAAAAGCAAAGGAAGTAGCTTTATCCGCACCTGCGCTGATTTTACGGATGTAATTTCCGCACCGTCAGGGTAAGCAAGCGCTGCACCGTCAATTTTCACGCCGGCATGGAGCGCAGGGGTCGTGACGATTTTCATATTATCGGCTGAAAACTTCAATTTTGCAGTATCTTCGACAATTTTTTGAATATCGCCTTTGTAATTATTCAAATTTATCACGTTGGGCAGCACAAACAAAAATGCCGCATAAAGTACCGCTGCAACGGAGAATACAGCAATTGCCGCTTTTTGATATTTACTCATATAAACCTCTTATTATTAAAAGTTCAAACTATACTCAACAGGTTTATTTTAGCACAAAATTAACTAAATAAATTGTTCTTTACAATAAATTCAAAAACCGCCTCCGGCGCAATCGCATCCATGCACGGGGTATAAGTTTCACCGTCATTGAGTTTTTCGCAAGTTTTGCTGTCGCAGGAGTTGCACTCAAACGGTGTCCGGAAGACATGCCCGTTTTTTCCGTACGGAGCACAGAAAACAGGCGAAGTTGAGCCGTAAATTCCCAGAGTTTTTACACCCAGCGCCGAAGCAATATGCAAAGGCCCCGAATCGCCGGAAATAAAGAGGTCAGCAAGTGAAAAAAGATGAATACTTTCCTCCAGCGTGAGTTCACCCGAAAAAATCCTTGAATTTTTGATATTTAAATGCTTTCTGTGCAGCTCACCCTCGGGTTTTGAGCCGACAACGAAAACCGTTCCGCCATATCGGTCAATTAACCTGTTAGAAAGCTCACACCAGCGCTCAAAACGCCAGATTCTGCCTTTTCGGAATTTGTCGTTTTCACCTGCAGGGCTAATGATGAAAAAAGGTCGCGGAAATCCGTCAGTCAGGGCATTCACCCTTTCCAAAATCCCTTCATCAAGGTACAATTTAAGCTCATCAGGCTTTTTTAAGTCCGGAAATACAGCTTTTGCGCTTGCAAAAAACGCGTCAGTTGCGTGTTTTGCGCCTTTTGAGAGCCTCGGGATATATTTTCCTCCCGCCATAAGCCCTAAAAAGCGGTTGCGAAGACTGTTTTGCAGGCTTATTACCGCGTCATATTTTTCCTTGCGAAGCTCAAGCCCGAGTTTAAAAATGTAAGAAAAATCATCCTTTTTGCGCATATCGAACGCAAAAACCCTCTCAAGGTTAACATCCCGCCCGATAATCGGTGCAATCATCGCCGACGTCATAAAATGCACGACAGAATCAGGGTATTGCGCCTTTATTGCACTCTGAATTATTGAAGAATGAACGACATCACCGATTGCACCGAAGCGGATAACGAGAATTTTCTTTCCCATTTATTCTTCTTCCCAGATTTTTTTCACCCAGCCGGTTGGTTTTACGTAACGCAGCCCCATTTTGCCGAAAAAGCCCTCACAAGCCTGTTCTGGCGTAGGCCGCCCATGGAAAATTATAATTTTTGCATTTTCAGGGAATTTAGGCTCCATAAAATAGTTGAGCGGGAATTTATGCAGGCATTGACGCTTAAAGCTTACGCACCAGCTTTTATCCCAGTATTTCAGGATGCCTTTTTCGTGCATTTTGTAAGAAAGATAAGCCTGCTCGTTGCGAACTTCGCTTCTGACCTTTTCGCCGTTATTCACAAAATAATCGAGCACATCGGGGTATTTTCCGATTTCAAAACGGAAAACAGAAGAGTTTCCGATGACATCTTTCGGGAAATCCCAGTCTTTTATGATAAGAAATTCGCCCTCAGCCTCGAAAAATGCGTCAATATTGCCGGCAATGACAATATCCAAATCCAGAAAAAGCGCCTGGCCCTCAAGGTCAGCCAATTTTTCCTGAAAAACGGTAAGTTTTCGCCATCCGCGTTCGGGAAGCGACTTATCGAGCGACATTTCAGGGAGCGGTCTTACTTCTATGCCCTCGTTTAGCCCGTCGCCGTTATCCGTAAAGCAGACGAATCTATGCGGGATTGTCAGATTTTTTTCGACCATTCTATGCAGTCTGTTTACGTATTCAGGGCCGAATTTATCTCCCCATTTCATACAGATAACGTTTTTCATACCAAAACTCCCTTTAAAAGCTCAATTTTCTCTTAATTCTAACAATTTTAAGGATTAAAGTAAAGTTTTACATTTTTTAGAACACCCAAACCGGACATCATTGAGGTCAATGCAGCGTTCATTTAGTGCATTTAGAATAAAACCGGTGTACTAATTTTAATTCAGATTAGAGGGTTTATGCAGAATTTTCAGAAAAAATTGTCCATATTTTTAACAGCACTGTTTTTATTTGCGAATATACATATCACATCTTTTGCAAATGAAGCACAAAAAAGCAAATTTCCGGATTATGCATACGAATTTGTTGGAAATGACAAATTTGAGAACTTTAACAGAAAAATGTTTCAGTTTAACCTGAAACTCAATAAATACGCAATCCGCCCCGTGCATATTCTCTGGGCATCGGTTATGCCAAAATACGGAATGGAACGCATTCAAAGTGCATATACAAATATCATTTACCCCAGAAGACTTGTCAGCAGCTTGATTCAACGTGATTTCAAAACAGCGGGACGCGAAACAGCAAGATTTTTAACAAATACAACAATCGGGCTCGGTGGAATGTACGATCCTGCGAAAAAACTCCTGAAAATCGAGCCCTCAACCGAAAACATGGAGCAGGCGCTTGCAAAATGCAAATGTAAGCAGGGGCCCTATCTAGTTGTACCCGTTTTATCAGGCTCCAGCCCGAGAGGGCTTTTGGGCGGACTTTTGGATGCCGCGCTTGACCCGTCGTGTTATATCGGCACCCCTGTGCTGGCGATGGTAAAAGCAGGAATTCTCGTAAACAGAACCTCCTACATTCAGCCTTTAACAAAAATGCTTGAAGACACTTACGCAGACCCTTATGATGTTGCGAAAAAGCTTTACGGGCTTGAAAATTACATAAAATGCAAAAATCTCGACCGCATGAGCTTTTTACAGACAAGTATCTCGCTTGCCGACGAAAACACGCTTGCACAGGCGATAAAAGATGTTAACACACAGAGTGAACAGCTTATCAATGTCAGTAGCGCGCAGGACGCGTCAAATAAAGAAGACAAATTAGCCGTAAACGACCTGCTCAGAGGAGGTGCAAGCACTGAAGACGTGATTTTGCAAGAGGAGCTGCACCCTGATATCACATTAGATGGCTACAATCCGCAGCATCCGGTTATTGACGCAATGAGGACGGCGCTTTTTGAGTTGCCGGGGATTCATGACTCAATTTGGTCGGAATTTTCACTATGGAACCGGAGCTTTGCAAGGAGAATTAAGACAGGATATGTAAATATTGACCCTGAAAGGGAAGATTACAAATACCGTTTTATTCTTCAAAAGGACAAAAGCGCCCCTGCTGCAATCATTTTCCCCTCAATCGGGGAAGGCGTAAATACTCACCACTCAGTAGTTATGGCGAAATTATTTTACGACGAAGGATACTCGGTAATAATCGAAAGCAGCCCGTTTAACTGGGAATTTATGAAAAGCATGCCCGCAGAATATCGTCCGGGCCGCCCTGCGAATGATTCTGATTACCTGAAACTGGTAACAGGAAAGGTTATTAATGCTTTAGAGAAAAAATATGACTGCAAATTCAAAGACAAAATAGTCATTGGCACTTCTTTCGGTGCAATTACCGCCTTATTCCTTGCGGACAAAGAAGCACAGAACAACACGCTGAATATCTCAAAATACATCTCAATAAATCCGCCGGTGGAGCTTCTTTATGCAATGAATGAGCTGGACAAAAACAACGAAAGCTGGAAAACAGCAGGCGAAGAGCTTAAAAAGAGGGTTGCAGTTGCGGCAGCCAAGGTTATTCAGGTGCTGAATATGGAGGAAGAAAGTCCCCAAAAACGTATTGAAACCTTTGCTTTTACGCCCGATGAGGCCAGAATTATCACTGGTTTTGTACTTCATCAAAAGCTTTCAGACCTGATTTTTACAATAGAAAATGCACCGAAAAACAAAAAATCACAGATTTATAAGATGGTCAATAATATGAATTACAGAGATTATGCGAAAAAATATCTTTTGGGCGAAGACATAAAAACGCTTGAAGATTTGGATTACGAAACAAGCCTGCACTCGATTGTTCCCTATCTGAAAGAAAATGATAACTACAAAATTTATCACACTCTTGATGATTATCTTGTAAATACCCATCAATTACGGCAATTGAAAAAATATTCGGGTGAAAAATCCCTCTTTTTCAGCAATGGTTCACATCTTGGATATTTGTACAGGCCGGAATTCATAAAAGATTTGCGCGAAGAAATATCACTAAAGCCCAGAAACGTCATGAAAGAATCGGAAACTATCGGATGTAAATGATATATTTTACAAATTTTTCGATTTATTTTAAATTCTCCGGTAAGGCA
>URHD01000071.1 GCA_900547585.1 uncultured bacterium
TTATTTATAAATTATTATTATTTAATGTTGCAATAATATTGGCAAAATAAAAAAGCCCCCGATTCGGGGCTTTTTTAAAAACGTGCCTGGAGGGATTCGAACCCCCGACCTTTTGGTTCGTAGCCAAACGCTCTATCCAGCTGGGCTACAGGCACATAAATTTGATTGTCATTTTCGCGTTTGCCAAAGCCAAACTTTATCTGAATCGCAAGCTTATCGCTTGCTTAGCCAGCTGGGCTACGGGCACATATTCAATCTACTATGTAATAATATCACAAAAAAAATTTTGTAAATAGAATATCTCCCCCTGGACTTTGTCAGATTAATTATTACCTCATGTAAATAATTTCATATTTTTACTATAATGTGCAAAAATAAATCAAAAAGGGGGAGAAAATGAAAGATAAAACTTTTTTAATGATTCCGGGACCGACACCCGTTCCGGAAAGCGTTTTGCTCGCAATGGCAAAGCATCCGATTGGTCATAGAAGCACAGAATTTTCTGCTATTCTTGAAGAAACTTATAAAAATCTGAAATGGGTTTTCCAGACGAAAAATGACGTTTTTATTTATACCTCAAGCGGTACCGGAGCAATGGAGGGCGCACTGGCGAACCTTTTGAACCCCGGTGACAAAGTTTTATCCTTAATAATCGGCAACTTCGGCGCAAGATGGGCTAAAATCGCTGCTTCTCGCGGTGCTGTGGTTGAAAAAATCGAAGTTGAGCCAGGCCAGGCAATTAATCCGGCTGATTTGAAAGCAAAACTCGATGCAGATGTAAATAAAGAGATAAAAGTCGTTACATTGACGCATAACGAAACCGCAACCGGCGTCACAAACCCGCTGAAAGAGCTTGCCGCAATTATAAAAGAGCATGGTGCTGTTTCTGTTGTTGACGGCGTAACAAGTGTTGGCGCAATTGACTGCAAAATGGATGAATGGGGGATTGATGTGCTCATTTCCGGCTCACAGAAAGGATTTATGATTCCTCCGGGGCTGGCTTTCCTTGCTGCAAGCGAAAAGGCGTTTAAATTGCATGAAAAATGTGAAAATCCGAGCTTCTATTTTGACTGGGATGCTTATAAAAAATCTGTTAACGCTAATTCGACGCCTTATACGCCTGCTGTAAACCTTATAGTTGCACTGGATGAGGCTTTGAAGCTTATGCAGAAAGAGGGGCTTGAAAATATCTTTGCACGCCACAAAAAACACGCAAAAGCGCTTCGTGCAGCAGTTAGGGCAATGGGCTTGAAGCTTTTTGTTGAAGATGATTCGATTGCCAGCAATGCAATCACAGCAATCCTGCCCCCTGACGGCATTAGCGTACCTGATATCAGAAGCACGATGAAAAAAGACTTTGATATTGTGGTTGCGAACGGTCAAAACCAGCTCAAGGACAAGATTTTCAGAATGGGCACTCTCGGCTATGTTTGCGACAGAGATTTGATTGCCGCTGTCGGGGCACTTTCTGCAACAATGAAGAAACTCGGTCATAATTTTGACGCGGGTGCGCCGATGAAAGCTCTTATTGAAAATCTGGTATAAGATTTTTTGATTGGTGATGTTCCGTAAAAATGACGGCCTTTTTACTTTTCTAAATGGAGGCTGATTACGAGTTTTGCCGATAAATTATAATTTGAACAAACAAAAAACCCGCCAAAACGACGGGTTTTTCGATATTTTAAAAAATTAGCCGAACAAAACCTAAACACAGGCTTTTGTCTTGTTCACGATTTCCACAACCTTGGAAACAACGGTTTTTTGTTCGTCTTCCGTAAGTTCGGGGAACATCGGGAGGCTCATAACGACTTTTGTGTCGGCTTCCGTGTGAGGAAGTGATACTTTTTCAAGATGAGCATGAACTTTTTGCTGATGAAGAGGGATAGGATAATAAATCATTGCGCCAATTCCCGCTTCTTGGAGCATTTTGTGAACATCATCGCGGTTAGGAACCTTAATTGTGTACTGGTGATAAACACAGTATGTGTTGTCGAGCTCTTTCGGGGTAACAATATCAGAGCAGCCTGCTTCTGCAAAGAGTTTGTTATATCTGGCAGCGTTTGCTCTTCTTGCCTTGTTCCATTCGTCGATATAAGGCAATTTAACCCTCAAAATAGCTGCCTGAATCTCGTCAAGACGGCTGTTTACACCGATTTCATCGTGATGATATCTTACAGCGCCGCCGTGGTTTCTCAGGGCAATCATTCTGTTTTTCAAGTATTCGGAATTCGTTACGGCAAGCCCGCCATCGCCCATACCGCCGAGGTTTTTGGTCGGATAGAAGCTGATACATCCGATGTCGCCGAAAGTTCCGACTTTTTGCCCTTTGTATTCAGCACCGATGGCCTGACAGCAGTCTTCGATAACATGGAGATTATAGCGTTTGGCTATGTCCATGATTTTGTCCATTTCACAGGGTTGTCCGTAAAGGTGAACAGGGATAATCGCTTTGGTTTTGGGGGTAATTTTTGCTTCAATATCAGCAGGGTCAATATTGAACGTATCAGGGTTAATATCCGCAAAAACAGGTGTTGCGCCTACGATTCCGATGGCTTCTGTTGTTGCAACGAAAGTGAATGCCGTGGTAATAACTTCATCACCCGCACCAATATCCAATGCTCTCAACGCCAAATGCAAAGCGTCTGTTCCGGAGTTCAATGTTACGGAATATTTTGTGCCGATATAAGCAGCAAGTTCTTCTGAAAGTGCATTATTGTGCTTTCCGAGGATGTATTGACCGCTTCTGAGTACTTCAATAACCTCTTTTTCTACTTTGTCGCCGATTTTGGCGTACTGTCTTTTTGAATCTAAAATAGGTATCATATAAATCTCCTTACTTTCCTCACTCTTCCTTATTTATAATTGTATCACCGGGAAAGTTTGCCTTTATAAAACCTTAATATGTGATTTATATGTCCTCCGGCAGATAAAATTCTCTGTTATCAAGCAATTTTCTGACCTGATCATATGACGATACTCCGTAGACTGTGCTCTGGTACTCTTTTACAAGTGAAATAACATCGTCGGTTGATACCCTTATCATTCTTCTACCGTACAAATTTTCGACAATTTCAGCCATAATTTTTCTCCTTCTCTCAATATTACGGCTAAATTTCATGAAACTTAACCCAAATCCACGGTTTGCTTTAGGAAAGCAGCTCTAAATTTGAAATATGATTTGTAAAGAAAAATTTTAATACTGCGTAATATTCGTGCGGAATTGTTTGTATTAGAAAAATGTTTATGTTACATTTTTTTTACAGAAAATGAAAAATAGGAGCAAAACAAGTGAGAAAATACGAATTATTGACCATCATTAAGCCTAATATGGATGCTGAAGAAGCAGATAAAATAATTGCAAAAATCGAAGATACAGTTAAAAATTTCGGCGGAAATGTCTATGAAACTGACAAAATGGGCAGAAAAAAACTTGCTCATGAAATCCAAAATTTCCGCGATGGGCATTTTGCCGCTCAAAAAATGGAACTCCCCGAAGACAAAGTTTCTGATTTGAAAAGACAACTCAGATTGAACGACAATATTCTGAGAATCATGTTCCTTGAAGAATCTAAAGTAAAAGCGTAAAAACGGGAGAAAGAAATGAGCTTAGCAAAAGCAGTAGTATCAGGTACAGTTTACAGAGCACCGGAAAAAAGGTTCACCTCGAACAATATTCCGGTAACAGCGTTTGCTATGAACATTTCTGATACTGAAGAACAGCTCGTAAGGGTTGTTGCAAGAGGCAAACTCGCAGAAACAATGGGTGATTCTGTTTCTAAAGGCGATAAAATCGTTGTAGAAGGACGACTCCAGACTAACACAGTAAAAAATGAAGATGGCTCGGAAAGAAAAATCGTTGAAATTGATGCTTCCGGATTTGAAGCGATGGGAACAGGTTCTGCTCCTGCTGCAGTTTCTTCATCTAAGGCTGATTCAATTGTGCAGTTCGGAGAACAGCCCGATTTTGCAGATGAATTGATCGGTGAAGACGAAATCCCGTTCTAATAAGAAATAATATTAAAAGCAAAGGATAAAAATATGGCAAGAGAACAAATTGACAAGAAAAAACGTAAAAACTGCAATTTTTGCGGCGATAAAGTTGAAGTAATCGACTACAAAGACGCTCAAAAAATCAGAAGATATTTAACTGAAGCAGGAAAAATTTTACCGAGAAGAATCACCGGTACCTGCGCTGAGCACCAGAGAGAACTCGCCCGCGCAGTAAAAAGAGCAAGAGAAGCTGCTCTTATCAACTACGTTTACGACTAATTAAGTAAATTTGCAAATTTATCAGCATAAAAAGCGGCCAATTCCTTGAAACGGCTGCTTTTTTGTCGTTTATAATACAAGCGGAGGCGTAAAAAGCAAAGAATATTAATTTTTCTAGCTCGATTCGCTTCGCTCATAGGCGTCGAAAAATCAATATTCTTCACTTTTTACTTTGGGATTGTCGTGTTTGCGTAAAAAGCAAAGAATATCAATTTTTCTAGCTCGATTCGCTTCGCTCATAGGCGTCGAAAAATTAATATTCTTCACTTTTTACTTTGAGAAATTGTTTGTAATTGACTGAAATCCCAATCAGAATTAAAATAATAGAATGTCAAACTTTATTCAAAAAATAGTGGATTTCATACTCAAAAGACGCAAAAGCCGCCTTGAAAACCTTAAAAATTCACTAAAACCAAAAACTTATACGAATTCCACCACAAAAACCCACATCGACGCAAATACAACAATGCGCCTCACCACCGAAACCGAAAAAAATAAGGAAAAAATGGATTTTTGTGTAAAAAATATAATCATGCAAAACCTCGATACCCCTGAAAATCTTTTGACCTACATAAAAGAGCATGGAACCGGCGTCTGGAAACCTCCGTTTGCAGATAAAATTCTTTCCGTAATAAAAGAGGAAGAAGGCTTCATTACCCCGCTTAGAGGGTTAAAAGCTCTTTATTTGAACGTAGTGCTGGGGATTTTTACGGAAAAGAGGTTTTCTTTGGCGTTAAAAACCGACGCAATGTTTGTTTTGCGCGATTTGCCGGTCAATATCTATTATATGATTCATCAATTCCATAAATGGTACGGGTTTACGATGAATCTTCCGGGGTATGACGAAGAAACACAGGAAAACTTCAAAAAAGCGTTTTCTGATATAAAAGAAGGCGATTTTTCAGGCATGTCCGTGGGGGAAATTATCGGGCTGAAAGAAGCAATAGCGCGTGACGCGGAGGCTATCGATTTTGTTATAAAACTGGCAAAAGAAAAATCCGGCGCCAAAAAAGCGCTTGATAAAATGAAAAAAGACGGCGGAGCCAACATTTAAAACTAAGGAGAATCTATGCTGAATACAATTTTTGAACGCAGAAGCGTAAGACAGTATCTTAATAAACCTGTTGAAGAAGAAAAACTGCAAAAAATCCTGAAAGCGGCAATGTACGCACCCTCTGCACATAACAAACAGCCCTGGCATTTCATTGTTTTTGACAATCCGGCCGCAATTTCCGCGCTCAGAAAGCTCCATCCGTGGGGACATCCGCTGGATACGGCGCCTGTCGCGATAATGGTTTGCGGTGATACTGAACTTGAGGCTGAAAAGGGCTTTTATTACACGGATTGCGCGGCAGCTGTTGAAAATATGCTGCTTGCTGCCAAAGCGCAGGGGCTGGACACTTGCTGGATGGGGATTTTCCCGAATAAAGAACGCGAAGAAGAATTTTCAAAACATCTTTCACTCCCTGCGAACGTAAGACCTTATGCGCTGGTTTCAGTGGGTTACAGCGACGCAGAACGTTCAATTCCACAGCGTTTTAACGAGTCAAAAATACATTACAACAGGTGGTAAGCGGGATGAAAGGCATAATTTTCGATTTTAACGGCACGCTTTTCTATGATACGCCAAAACACATAGAAGCCTGGCGCGAATACTCAAAACGTCTGCGCGGAACGCCATTTTCCGATGAGGAAATGGAAAAACACATGCTCGGGCATACAAATGATGACATAATTGCCTATGCAATCGGTAAAAAGCCGGAAAAAGCTATGGCAAAAAAGCTTGCCGCTGAAAAAGAGGCTGTTTATCGTGATATGTGCAGAAAAGACATGGAAAACACAAAACTCGTGAACGGAGCTGCTGAATTGCTTGATTTTCTGGTAGAAAACAGCATTCCTCATACGATTGCGACTGCTTCTGAGATTAATAACGTGAAATTTTTTATAGAAGTGTTCAATTTGCCGAAATGGTTTGATGCGGACAAAATTGTATTTGACGACGGTCATATGCCGAACAAACCCGCTCCTGATATTTATTTAAAAGCGGCAAAAATGCTGAATCTTGCGCCGGAAGATTGTATTGTTGTTGAGGACGCAATCGCAGGCATTGAAGCAGCAAAAAGTGCGGGAATTGGCAAAATTATCGCAATCGTTCCAGAAGAAAAACGCGGATTTTTCGAAAATTATGAAGGCGTAAGCGGCGTTATCAGCGATTTTACGGAATTTGACCTAACGGTTTTCTGTTAATTGCCCCGTAAAAAAACACCTGCATTGAATGAAACTTCCGGTATATTTACTTTGGAGTGACTATGGAGGAGGGCTCTGAAAACGGTAAATATAACAAATATTCGTCGGATGCCCGGGGGAATCGGAACGGAAAAGTAAATATACCGGAAGTTTCTCCCCCCGCCCAGCGTTTTAACAGAAATCAACTAATTCCCGCTGCCAAGCGAGAAAATCTTGTAAATTTCTTCATCTGAAAGCTCGGTAATAACCTTTTCGCCCTCAAATACGGCAACATTTGCGAGGTCTTTTTTGTTGTTTATCATCTCGTCGATTTTTTCTTCAAATGTACCGAGCGTTATGAACCTGTGAACCATAACGTTCTTGTCCTGACCGATTCTGTAGGTTCGGTCGGTCGCCTGATCTTCAACTGCAGGGTTCCACCAGAGGTCGTAATGGATTACGTTGGTCGCTGCAGTAAGGTTCAAACCGGTTCCGCCGGCTTTTAGCGAAAGAATCATTACATTGGAATCCGGATTTTCCTGAAAATCTTTAATAAGGTCTTCACGCTGGGTTCTGTTGAGCGAACCGTGGAAGAAAAGCGGATTTATGCCCAGTTCATCGTTCAAAATTTCAGTTAAGATGTTGCCCATTTCCTTGTACTGGGTGAAAATCAGCGTTTTTTCATTGTTTTCGAGGATGTTTTTTGTAATCGAAATAAGCTGTTCGGCCTTTCCTGACTGCTCTTTTGACATGTCGCCCGATTTTAAATACTGATACGGGTGGTTGCAAATCTGTTTCAATGCTGTAATCAGCTTGAAAATCATTCCGCGGCGGTTTATGCCGTTCAGTTTTGAAATATCGGACATCAAATTGTCCAAAACGCTCTGATATAGCGCTGCCTGGGGCTTGCTCAGGTAGCAGTATTCGTTCAGAACCATTTTCTCCGGCAAATCCGAAATAATCGTCTTGTCCGTTTTTAAACGGCGCAAAATAAACGGAGAAATCGCAAGCCTGAGCTTTTCCGCCCTGTCAGACTGCTTGAATTTTTCAATAGGAATCGCATAACCCTTTTGAAAATCGCGAATCGAGCCGAGATATCCACGGTTTATGAAATCAAAAATGCTCCATAGCTCGGTCAGTTTGTTTTCCACAGGTGTACCTGTCATTGCGATTTTTACATCGGATTTTATCATCTTCACAGCCTGAGTTTGCGATGTATCAGGGTTTTTGATGTTTTGGGCTTCGTCAATTACAAGCATTGACCACTTGTTTTTCTTAACTTCCTCAATATCTATGCGCAAAATCGCATAAGTGGTGATAATTACGTCCGCAGTTTTGTCGATTTTCCTGTCTATGCCGTGATAAATCGAGGTTTTCAGCTCAGGCGCAAAGTGGCTGATTTCTTTTACCCAGTTTCCCAGAAGTGTTGTCGGACAAACAACCAGAGCGGGCTGTTTGAGCTCTTTGTCTTCTTTGAGCTTGGCAATATAGCTGATAACCTGAATCGTTTTACCGAGCCCCATGTCATCTGCCATGCAGCAGCCAAAACCTTTTTTAATATTTGTATAAAGCCATTTAAAACCGCGTTCCTGATATGGTCGAAGCACGCCGATGAGGTTTTTCGGGGGCGGAACATCTTCTGTTTTGGTCAAATCTTTCAAAATGTTCGCAAATGCCTCGTCATAGTCAAATTCATAATCATCCAGCTGCTGGGAAAGCGCGGCATGGAGAATATCCATCTTATTCTGGTCAGTGATTTTCGGATTTTTGACTTTTTCGATAAGTTTTTCGTTTTCAGCTTTATCAATTAAAACATATTTATCCTTGTACTTGATAAGCCCCTGCGCGTCTTTTGTCAGGGCTTCATATTCTTCAACGGTAAGTTTTTCGTCACCGATTGCAATTGTGTATGAAAATTCAAACAAATCGTTCAAAACCGCATTCGAAGCGCCGTTGCCTGTGATAATATCGCGGAGTTCAACCATTCTTGAAGCCTTAACTTTGGCATTTATTGAGGCTCTCGGCGTGATTATGTGGTCGATTCCCTCGGGGAGAATGACTTCAATCGAGGCTTTTTGCAGATAATAAGAAATCTGAGCAATGATTTTGTAAACCTCGTTCAAATTAAGCATGAGCGAGAAGTTATTTTCCTCCTCGTACAAATCCTCAATTTCCGGATAATATCTGGCGATGTAGGCGAGCTGTTTTTCAGTGAGGTTTGCAACTTCCTGGTTTGAATAATCCTCAAACGATTCGGTTTCTGCATAAATCGCTTGCATAAAGTGAGATTCGCCCGTTCTTTTGTTTCTGATAAGGATTTTTAGCTGATAGCTGTCGTCATCCAGCTTGATAATATGGAATTCTGGCGTAATTTCGTATTTCCCGATATAAATTTCATCCAGCCATTCGGAAATCCCGAGCGCATAGTCCAATCCTCTTACATAACGCTTGTTTGAGGCGTCTTTTATGAAATAAATTGCGGCTTTTGCGTCTTTAAATTTGCCGGTTTTGAGTCCGAGGAATTTAAAAATAATAAAATTCAAATATTTATCAATAAGCTTGTCAATATTGAATTTTTCCTCGTTCAGCACGAATCCTTTCGGAAGATTGTTTCTGATTTCGTTAATATAATTAATTACATCTTTGTTTGTTTTGTAGATTTCGTATTTTATATTGAAAATGTTGTCCGTGTATTTTACAACTGGGATAAAATGCAATTTTTCAATGATTTTCAGGATAATTTGCGTAAATTTGTTCAAATAATTGAAACTTTCCGACCCGTCCTCAAAATCAAGAATTTCATTGAAGCTGGAGAAATATTCCCAGATGATTTCCGGTTTTACTTTGTAGCCGATTTCTTCACGTCCGTTGATTTCCATTATATTTGAGCTGAAACGGTAAAGCGAGCCTTTGGATTTTAAATAAAATTCAAAATTATTCGTCGGCGTAACGAAAAATTCGCCGTTTTCAAGCAGATAAAAATCCGTATTTCGCAAAGGCGTGTTGTTTGCGAGAAAAACGTTTTCAAATTCGTCCTCAAAAAGCTGGTAAATCGTGCTCAATTGCAGGCGAAAATCTTTATTTTCCATTCCGACGGGATTTTCGGTCAAATTTGCGAAAAGCTCGTCAATATTGTTCTTTTTTATATTCAAATTCATCGGCATAGTTAATTCCATTCTCCGGTAATTAATTATATCAAAAAATGGGAGAATTTGGAAATTTGGTTGTAATTTTTTGCGGGAGCGTAAAAAGTAAAGAACATTAATTTTTCTAGCTCGATTCGCTTCGCGTCTTGGATTCTTTCCGCTCCGCCGGAGTAACCTCCAGCTCCGC
>URHD01000072.1 GCA_900547585.1 uncultured bacterium
AAAATTTTTTTTTTGCTCTTCTTTTTTTTCAAAATTTTCCGAAATTCACAGATTAAATAACTGAATTTTAGAACCTTAAAAGCGGCGAAGCACGTTCAGATTCTTTTAATCTGGGAGAAACCACTTTCCCCCGGAAAAACTAAATACAATCAGCATATCGCAAAATTTCGTTAGCAGTGTTCATTTCAGTGGCGCTCACAAGAATTCTTTTTTCGCCAATAGCAAAACCACCCAGAATTCCGTTATTTTTCAGCTTTTCGAGCACGGATTTTGAATCCCCGACCTCTATGACGAATTCGTTGAAATAATCTTTGTTCAAAACCTTAACCCCTTTTGCGGAAAGCTTTTCCGCAAGAAGATGAGCGTTTTTGGCGCTTAAAAATGCGGCTTCTTTGAGCCCGTTTTTACCCAGAAGCGTCAAATAAACCGTAGCCTGAAGCGCAACCAGCGCCTGATTTGAGCAGATGTTGCTCGTGGCTTTTTCGCGTCTGATGTGCTGCTCTCTTGTTTGCAAAGTGAGCGTAAATGCTTGATTTCCATCTGCATCAACGGTTCTGCCGACGATTCTGCCCGGGAGCTGACGTTTGTATTTGTCAGAACATGCCATAAACCCGCCATACGCCCCGCCAAATGAGAGCGAATTGCCCAGACTTTGTATATCTCCGACCATAATATCGCAAACTGGTGGTTCAAGGAGCGCCAGCGAGAGGATATCAGCACAGCAGATTTTCAATGTTTTTGCGTCTTTAGCGATTATGTTTTGAGCGTCTTCAATTTCGCCGTAAAAATTGGGAAACTGGTATAAAACGCACGCATAATCTTCTGAAACCTCGATTGGCGGTGTTTTTATTCCTTCTAACTCCACATAATCGATTTTTATGTCCGCAGCTTCGCAATAAGTCTTTAAAACGTCTAAATATTGCGGATTTAAGCCTTTTGAAACAAGACATTTGTTTCTGTTGTTGATTCTTGAAGCCATCAAAACCGCTTCTGCGCAGGCTGTAGCCGCATCGTAAACAGAGGCGTTTGAAACTTCCATTCCTGTGAGATTGCAAATCATGGACTGGTATTCGTAGATAATCTGCAGCGTTCCCTGCGAAATCTCGGGCTGATAAGGCGTGTAAGCTGTGTTGAACTCAAATCTTGAAGAAATTGCAGATACAGCGGCCGGAATGTACCTTTTGTATGCCCCTGCACCGAGAAATGACGCATAGCCGGATTTATTTTTGACCGCAAGAGCTTTAATCTCTTTTTGGAGCGCCATTTCAGACAGAGGTTCGGGTAAATTTAGCCCGTTTAGCCTGATATTTTGCGGAATATGTGAATAGATGTCCTCAATTTTTTGTGCGCCGAGCTCTTTAAGCATTGCGTTTCGTGTTTCGTCAGTGTGCGCTTCAAAATTTTTCATCTATTCTCCTTTTTGCGCTTTTGTGCGCGTTTTGAATTTTTTATAGTTCTTCTTTATAATCGTCGTATTCGAGCAGGTCGCCGGAATCAGCATGAGCTGTTTCGCTCTCGATTTTTACGAGCCAGCCGTTTTCATAAGGGCTTTCGTTGAGTATTTCCGGATTTTCTACGACTTTTTCGTTAATTTCGATGATTTTTCCGCCTACCGGCATGTAAATTTCCGAGGCTGCTTTAACTGATTCAACTGTTGCAAAAACTTCGCCTTTTACAAATTCGGTTCCTACTTCGGGGAGTTCAATAAAGACAATATCACCGAGCTGTTCTACTGCATAGTCTGTAAGACCGATTGTGAAGACATTTCCGTCTTCGAGCAGGTATTCGTGGGTTTTACTGCATAAGATACCTTCTGGCACCATCATAATGTTCTCTCCTTATTAAAATATCAACTTTTTATTTTGCTCTTTTTCTCTACAAAAGGTGTTTTGACTACTTTTGCGTTATAAAGCTTGTTTCTTATCATAACCTGAATATCAGAGCCGATGGGCAACTCTTTTTCAATATACCCCAGACCTATGTTTTCGTTCAAGGTGGGGGCAAAACCGCCGCTTGTAACGATTCCGGCTTTTTGGCCGTGAATATAAAGCTCGTATTCATGCCGTGGGATGGCTCTGTCGGTCATTTTAAAGCCGATTAAATGCTTTGTAACGCCGTTTTTGAGCTGTTCTATGATTTTTGTTTTTCCGTTGTAGTCAGCTTCTTTGTCTTTCGGGATAAACCAGCTCAAACCTGATTCAACCGGGGTTGTTTCTTCGTTCAAATCATTTCCGTATAATGGAAGTGCCGCCTCAAGCCTCAATGTGTCGCGCGCGCCCAGCCCGATGGGCTTTATTCCGAATTCTGCGCCGTTTTTGAGTATTGAATTCCAGAGTTTTGTAGCGTATTCGTTCTTCATCAACACTTCAAACCCGTCTTCGCCTGTGTAGCCGGTTCTTGCAAGAAAAATCTCCACACCGTCAAGCTTTGCCCTTTTTATATGGAAGAATTTTGGTTGGTCTTGCTCTTTTATGCCCATTTTTTCAATAATTTTCCTGGCATCGGGTCCTTGCAGCGCAAGAAGAGAATATTCATCCGATTTGTTCTCCAGCTCGACGTCCAGCCCGTCTGCATTGCTTTTAAACCATTCAAAATCCTTCTCAATACCCGATGCGTTAACAATTACTAGGTATTTTTCGTTTTCGAGCTTGTAGATTATTAAATCGTCAATCAGCCCGCCATTTTTGTTCGGAAGCTGGCAATAAATGGCTTTAAAATCTGTTAGTTTGGAAATATCCTGCGGAACGAGCTTTTGAAGAAGCGTTAAGGCGTCATTACCCGATACAAAAAACTCACCCATATGCGAAACATCAAACAGTCCCGCGTGATTTCGTACTGTGTTGTGTTCGTCGATGATTCCCGAATACTGCACAGGCATTTCCCAGCCCGCAAATTCAACAATCTTTGCACCCAGTTTCAGGTGCTCGTCATAGAGGTGTGTTTTTTTGCTCATTTATAATGTCCTTTGGAGCCGTTTTTCTTGTTATATTTGGCTCACATATACATTTTTAGACTAATTTTCACAGCATGTCAACAATATTAAAAGTTTTAAGATTTGAAGCCGGTTTTTGGTCGCGTTGGGGCGCCGGCGCTGGGTATTTTTCTTTGTAGTGACTATGGGGGAGGGCTCATAAATCAAGAAATAACAAATTCGACGCCGGATGCCCGGAGGAATCGGAACGGAAAAGGAAAATACCCTGCTCCGGCGTTTTTGTTTATATAATAGTTTAGATGTTTTTGAGCGAAGCGAATCGAGCTGGAAAAATGGAAATCCTGCTCTTTTGCGCAATAACATCAATCTTTTCTTCGCAAAACCCTAATCCCTGTTAAATTCCTTTTTCAAAAGGCTAAATTTCCTTAAAATTATCGCAGAAAGAATCGCACTCATGAATAAAAACGAAACCGCAAGCCCAATCCAGAAGCCCATCAACGACATGTGATAGTGATATGCGAGCACGAACCCGAACGGCAGCCCGAAAAGCCAATATCCGGAGATAACAGCAACCGAGGCTGTTTTTGTCATTTTTAAACCTTTTAAAATCCCGCTCAAACAAACCTGAAAACCATCGAACATTAAGTAAAGCGAAGCAATATGCAAAATAGGAACACCTATTTTTATCATCTGGGGATTTTTTGTGAAAACATCGAAAATTTGTAACGGATAAAGCGACAAAATCAATGCACAAAAGCCCATAAATGCCACAGAAATGAGCGTTCCGGCGACTGAATATCTTTTTATTTCGCTCAGAATCCTTGCTCCGTTGTAAAAACCGACTTTTATCGCTATTGCACTGGAAATTGACAGCGGAACCATATAGGCGCTTGAGGTTATTGTTACTATGATGTTGTGAGTTGCGGCGAGAAGACCTGATTCCCTGCCGACCATGATTGTTATTATGTTAAAACCTAAAAATTCCAACAGCATTGCAATCCCTATCGGTGAGCCAATCTTAAGAAGCTGTTTTATGAACGGAGTATCAAACAGATTTTTGAATCGAACCATCCTTATGCAGTATAAAAGCAGCACAAGCCCCATCAATGACCTTACAATTAGCGCTGCAAGTGCAAGTCCTATAACGCCGAGTGCCGGAATGAACCAGAATCCGAAAACCAGTGAATATGCAAGTACAAAATTCAAAACAAGCGCGGCGACAAGGATTAAATTCGGAAAATTAACAATTTCATGCGCGAGTAAAAACTCTTTCAACGCGCTGTACAGGTACATTCCGAACAGAGAAAACGAGCATATGAAAATATACTCTTTTATCATTGGAATAAGCGCCGCCTCAAAGCCCATTTTGTCAATAAACGGCAGTGTTCCGAGGCAAATAAGGCAAAATATCACCGCAAGCAGCATTGAATAATTCAAAATCGAAACGAGAAAGCGTTTTGTGGGCTTTCTGTTTCCGCGATAGTTAGAAAGTACAATCGAGATTGCCGACATTAGCCCCAGCCCGACAACCAGAATGCAAAATATGATGGAATTTGCAATACTAATCGCAGCGAGTGTATTTGTTGCATGTTTTGCGGCAATGAAAACATCCGTAGCACCGATTAATATCTGCCCGAGGTTTCCCACTATTAACGGCGCGGAAAGCGACAGCAAATCGGTGAAATATTTCTTGTATGAACCAATTTTTTTTAACGTCAATTCCATCAGCATTCCATCTTTTGTTTTGCTTTTTCAATTGCAGCATCTACATCAAAAAAGATATTGTCTTTTGTTATGAATTTTATTAACCCCATTCGAAGCAGGTTGACCGCGAGTTTTCTGTTATTAAAAACAACAGAAACTTTGATATCATCATCTTTTAACCGTAAAATCATCTCCTCGAGCGCAAAAACCGCTGAAATATCGAACGATTTTATGCTCTGGCAGTCGATTATGACATGTCTTGTATCAAAAAGATGTTCCACCCTTGCAAGCACCTGTGAAGCTGAACCAAAGAAGAAAACACCCTTTATGTGCATTACCATAATGTGGTTTATAATGTCTTCTTCAATAGAACTTTCGTTGTCTTCGGGCTTTTCTTCGGGCTCAATTCCTTTAATGTTTACATTCATCTGATTTGAAATGTTATGAGCAAAAAGGACCGAAGAAAGCACGATTCCGACGCCCACAGCAAGGATTAAGTCATCCAGAACCGTAATCATAAATACAAAAAACATAACCGCAAGGTCGCTTTTCGGCGCTGCGCGAAGAATTTTGAGAAATTTGTAATCAATTATGCTCACGCCGACTTTTATTAAAATTCCGGCAAGAACCGCCATCGGAATCTTCGACGCAACAGGCGCAAAGCAAAGTACAACAAAAATCAGAAAAAGCGCATGAATTATCCCGCTCAATCTTGAATTCCCGCCGGATTTGATGTTTATAACCGTTCTCATTGTTGCTCCGGAGCCGGCAAGCCCCCCAAATAGTGAAACAATGATGTTGCCTATACCCTGTCCGATGAGTTCTTTGTTGGAATTGTGCCTGGTTTTTGTTAAAGAATCTGCAACAAGCGAGGTCAAAAGCGTATCAATAGCTCCGAGCACGGCAAGTGTCAATGCAAGCGGAATTATGATTTTTAACTGTGAAAATCCGATGAAAGGGATAGAAAAATCCGGAAACGACGCCGGAATTTCGCCGATTGTCCTTACATTCATATTCAGTATTACGGAAAGCACAGTTCCCATTACCAGCGCAATCAATGGCGCCGGGATTTTTGAATCAATCTTTTTGGGTGTGAAAAAAACGATTCCAAGAGTTATCATCCCGAGCAAAAAGCTCTGAAAATCAATAGAATTTAGCGAAGTGAAAAAATGAAGAAGATTTTGCGCCGGTGAACCGTCAAAATCTATTCCTGCAAGCGGATTTAATTGCAAAAGAATAATAATTGCGCCGATTCCGCTCATAAACCCTGAAATAACAGGATATGGCACGAAATTTACAAATTTTCCGATTTTTAACAGCCCGAATATTATCTGGAAAATACCCGAAAGCAGAATCGCCATAAAAACAAGCTTCGGATCATGTGTATGAGCCATAACCATTGCCGCGACAACAACCGTTATCGGGCCTGTAGGGCCTGAAATCTGGGTTGGCGTGCCACCGAAAATTGAAGCAAAAAGACAAAGAAGTATCGAGCCCCAGAGCCCAGCAGCAGCACCCAGCCCGCTCGCAACACCGAATGCAAGTGCCAGCGGCAGTGCAATTATGCCTGAAGTGATACCCCCGTAAATATTCCCTTTTAAGTCTTTAAAATTCATCATTTTCCCTCAAATCTTTAATTTGTATAGTTATTTATATTAATTTTGAGTAATCAGGTACGACAAACTGAGTGTTGTTTGCGTCTTTGTCGGTGAATTTTGCGTATGCTTTGAGCGAATCCTCTTTTGCACTTTCATAAAATGCGTTATCAACATATTTTTTGTAGGTTTCGTTCAAATCGCCTGCATAATTGCCCATTATCCGTGCAAAATCTTTAATATTTCCTTTGTCAGCGCCGGCGCCGTAGGCTTTTGTTTTTGCGTCAGTGCCTGATGGACGGATTTCGATGAATTTGTCCTCAAATTCCAGATAAGTTCCGTCACCGACAAATTTTACTCCGGTAAGGTTTGAAAAATCAAGTTCTGGAAAGGTTGAGGCGAGAATTTCTTTTATCTGGTCAACAGAAAGCTTGTTTTCTGCCTTTGCAACGGCTAACGCAAGGTAAAACAGGTCATTTTTCGTCCGTTTTGCTTCGCCGGCTTTTTTGTCGGCTTTGAGCTTTTCAATATCCGGTTCGCTTTCGTTGTAGTAAGAAATATCCTCTCTGATATCGTATTTTGAGATAATTTCGTTGTTTTCAAACACTTTTTCAAGGTGTTCGCTCATCGAAATTCCTGCTTTTTCGAGGTATGAAGTGAGTGCAGAGGCTACGATGATGGCTTCTGTTGCGCTTTTTTCCCGCATTGCGATGGCTTTTCTGCCGGAAAGCGATTCAATGATTGATTCCGAGCCGATAATCATGCCGCCTGATTCTTCTCCGCCGAAAACGAGTTTCGGATTTACGCCGAGATTTATGTCATTGTTGAAAATATCGGTGATTATAACTTCTTTTTGCGGGTCATCTGTGATTTGTTTTTCAACTTTTTTCATAATATTTGCGATTTCTTTGAACCCGACCGGTACATTTACGACTTTTATTCCGTTTTTCTTTGCCCATTCGTCCCATGAGCGCGCGGAAGCGGTTGTTTTGATGATGAATCTTGGGTGTTTATCGAAAAGCCCTTCTTTTTTGAGCTGGTTTGCCCAGAAATCCATAATCATAAGGAATGATTGGTTCGCGGTAAACACTGTCAAAACCCTGTTTTCATCGAGTTTTACGTAATCAACCCCCAGTTTCTCCAGCGTTTCAATTCTATCCGCACTTTCAATCTGCGTGACCGTAAGCCTGTCATGGTCAGGGTCAGTGATTAGAACAACCGTTGAAAGCGGGTATTTTGCGAGCTTTCTGGCGTAATCCATTGATTTTATTACGGGAAAATAAGAATTCCCATCTTTGTCCTTTGAAATAACCGTTGCATCGACCGAATAATCGTAAAAAGTCCTGTTTCCTTTAGGGTCATGGTCGTATTTTCCGATTGAGTGGAAAAACGGGTCTTCTTCAATGTTCAGCCAGTCAAAATGCTTGTCGATTCCGAGGACTTTTAAAATTCTGCTCAAAGTTCTGTAAGCAGATCCGCCGACATTTTCGATTACAATTTTTTCCTTTAGTTCTTTGATTAATTTAAGGTTCGCATCCTTTGCAACTCCGTCTTTCAGGTACTGTTCATAAAGCACTACACCGTCGTTGAACTTTTTCATGACGGATTCATCAATAAGCGGGTTGTTGTTTGCGGCTATTTTTATTTCATATTTGCCGTTTTTTCTGACTTCATCGAAAATCCGGCGGATTTTGTTTACAAATTGCATTGATTCTTCGGGAAGATACTGGCTTCCTTGAGAATTTAGGTCTTTTGTTGCGTTTTTGACGGAAATTCCGTGGCTGGAGGTTATGTATTCACCGCCGAGTAAATCGAGCTTAAAAGCCAAAAACGATGCCATCCAGATAGGAATTGTTGCTCTGTTTTCTGGAACAAGCGTTTTTATTCCGTGCGCAGCCTGAATTCTGGCGATAAGTTCCAGAAATTTGTCCGAATTGTACCTGACTTCGCTTCCGGCGAGTTTTATCAGCTCAGAATCGGGATAAAGTTCCTGTGCAACAAGCGCTTTAGCTTCTGTTGCGAGCATAATGCCAATCATGTTGATTGGAAAACGCGTGTCATGCGGATAGAGAATATTTTGCGGGCCTCTGATGCCGGCTGTTGAAACTTCTGCTTCTTTTGCGTACGATTCAAGCCATTCTTCAAGATTTAGCCCTTCGGGGTTCGTTTTTTCGTCATAAGGCGCGAGGTGCTCTTTTTTTAGCGTAAAAACGAACTCATTTTTGTTATTTAAGTCGATTAACTTATCATTTTTAATATAATCCGGTGTTTTTGAATTCACAGCTTCAAAAAGCTCTTTCTCAAGCTCGCATGATGGTTTTTTATCGTACGTCATAATTTCGGCTCCTAATACTAACTTATGAACCTATTCTATTATGAACGAACGATGAGTGCAATTGTACTTTAAGTTCTCCGACTTTCGCAGAATTGAGCAATTGGGCATTTTTCGCACATTGGCTTTGTCGGACGGCAGAGATTTTGTCCGAAAGTTACGAGAATTGTGTTGATATCCAACCAGTATTTCTCAGGAAGCAGCTTTCTAAGCGCCATTTCTGTTTCTTCGGGCGTTTTTGTTTTTACCCAGCCCAGACGGTTTGAAATCCTGTGAACATGAACATCAACGCAGATTGCCGGAATGTCAAAACCCTTTGCCATGACGAGATTTGCGGTTTTTCGTCCTACTCCTTTGAATTTTACGAGTTCATCAATGGAGGCAGGCACTTTGCTGCCGTAGTTTTCGACCAAATCTTTTGAGATATCAAGAATTTGTTGGGCTTTGTTTTTGTAAAAACCGACCGGATAGATTGCTTTTGCTAGTGTATCCACGTCAACATTGAGAAAATCCTCCGGTTTGGTGCCGATTTTGAGCATTCTCAGAGAGCATGGATATGTGGTTAAATCATTTGTTCTCAGGCTCAAAATACAGCAAATCAACACTTTAAAAGGGTCATGGAATGTTTCCATCATTTTGACGAAATCCCTCTGGGGCAGATTTGCGTCTTTGAGCGCCTGTATGATTTTGTCGATATTTTTTTGACTTTTGTTCATAGTTATATTTAGACAAAAAAACACCCCCGAATCAATCGGAGGTGTTTTTTTTTATAGTTTATTGATTATTCTTCAACTTCAATAACGCCTACAGGGCAGGATTCAGCTGCTTCTTTAACGCAATCTTCGTTTCCTGCTACAGCTGCTTCGTTTACAACTGCGGTGTCTTCGATAGAAAATACTGCATCGCATACAGATTCGCAAGCGCCGCAAGCTATGCATCCGTCATTAATTTTTACTTTCATTTTTTTCTCCTTTTACCATAATTTATAAGT
>URHD01000073.1 GCA_900547585.1 uncultured bacterium
AGTAGTCAAATTAGAAGAAAGTCCACAAAAATGGGCAGAAGAAGTACTTAAATACGAAAAGTATGAAAGAAAGTGAAAAGGTAAACTATGACTATTCAGGCAATAAGCGCACAGGCTCTCAGGCCCGCTGTAAATTTTAAACAGAATGAAGCTGTAGAAGAAAAAACATTCGCTCCCACGAAAAAAGAAGACCCTAAGAAAACAGCTGCCAAAGTTTTAGGCGGTGCTGTTGCTCTTGCTGCGTTAGGATTTGGCATTTATCGTTATGTTAAAGGCAAAAATGCTCAAAAAGCTGTCGATTTGTACAATAAACGCCACTCATACATTAACAGCTTTGAAAAACAAAAACTGATGAACAATAAAGCTGTTGAAAATGCAAATACAATAGTCGCGGAACATGATGCAATGCTCAGACGCCTTTGCGACCATTCTCCCAAAAATGTTGAGCTCAACGCAATGAACTGGGATGCACAGCCTATGAAAAGAGCAGATGTTCTCAAGGAATTTGCTCAAAAAGCATAACAGTTTTGATAAAAAATTAAAAGATGCGCCTTTCGGGGCGCATTTTTTGTAAAATTATTGAACTTACGTTAGTTTGCGGTAAAATATTTTTATTGAGTTTTTAAAATAGACTTTTAGGGAAATTTTTATATGATAAATAAAGTTTTAATCGCTAACAGAGGCGAAATTGCTGTCAGAATAATAAGGGCATGCAGAGAACTCGGAATAAAAACCGTTGCGGTTTATTCACAGGCCGACGCTGACTCGCTCCACGTAAGCCTTGCAGATGAAGCCTACTGCATTGGCCCAGCACAGAGCGCAAAAAGCTATCTGAATATCCCTGCAATCATTTCCGTTGCCTTAACCAGCGGTGCAGACGCAATCCACCCTGGATACGGATTTATGTCCGAACGTGCGGACTTTGTAGAGATTTGTACTGACCATGGCATTAAATTTATCGGCCCCTCAGCGGAAGCAATGAGAAAAATGGGCGACAAGGCCACGGCAAGAAAAACCATGACCGCAAACGGCGTCCCTGTTACGCCCGGAACCGATCTTGTCGATGATTTGGAGGCGGCAAAAGAGTTTGCCGCAAAAGCAAAATACCCCGTAATCGTCAAAGCAACAGCCGGCGGCGGCGGAAAAGGCATGAGAATCGCAAATTCGCCGGATGAGCTTGAAGAAGCGATAACTCTTTGCCAGACAGAGGCTCAGAACGCTTTTGGCAACGCAGGCGTTTATATTGAAAAATATATTGTTAATCCTCGCCACATTGAGGTTCAAATTATTGCTGACAGCTACGGAAATGTTGTCCACCTCGGTGAACGCGACTGTTCTGTTCAAAGACGCCACCAAAAACTTCTCGAAGAAGCGCCTTCGCCTGCTATTGACGAAGAAACAAGAAAAGCAATGGGCGCCGCAGCTGTTACAGCGGCAAAATCCATAAATTACGAGGGCGCGGGAACGATTGAATTCCTACTTGACCATGACGGAAGCTGGTATTTTATGGAAATGAACACCAGAATTCAGGTTGAGCATTGCGTTTCAGAAATGATTTCCAGCGTTGACCTTGTAAAAGAACAAATTCGCGTTGCAGCGGGCGAAAAACTGTCATTTACGCAGGATGATATTGTTTTGAGAGGCCACGCAATCGAATGCCGCATAAATGCAGAGGACGCTGACAAAGATTTTATGCCCTGCCCCGGAGAAATCAGAGGCTATATTGCGCCGGGAGGATTCGGTGTCAGAGTAGATTCTCATTCGTACACGGGCTACAAAATTCCGCCTTATTACGATTCAATGATAGGAAAGCTCATTGTTTGGGGCAAAGACCGCGAAGACGCAAGAAAAAGAATGCTCCGCGCGCTCAGCGAATACGTAATCACCGGAATCAAGACAACTATTCCTTATCACAAGAAGATTTTAACAAATGATGTGTTCATTTCGGGCAAGTTCAATACAGGTTTTATTGCAGAGCACATGGCACCCAAAAAAGAGGAAGAAAAAGAGCCTTCACAGGTGTAGGTTTCAAAAAGTAGGGTGGGAAAAGCAACGCGGTTCCCACCGCATAATTTTTGCGCATATTGCTCGGTGGGAATCGCTGCAAAGATTGATGAATACGTTTCAAAAATGTTGTTTTTGCTATTCCTACCCTGCGAGGATGTTGGATATAATATTTACATTGTAAACATTTTTGACTTGCGCAAAATTTTATAAGAAAATTATAAAGTCTAAGCTTGGGAATTAGAATCTTCAAATGTACATAAAAGAAGTAGAGATTGATAACTTCAAATCTTTTGCAAATACTGTTACTATCCCGTTTTTAAAGGGATTTACTACGATTTCCGGCCCGAACGGCTCGGGAAAGAGTAATATTATTGACAGTATCCTTTTTGCGCTGGGATTGTCGACCTCAAGAACACTTCGCGCCGAAAAAATCTACCAGCTCATCTCCACCCATACCCGCAGAAACGAAGCTTATGTAAAAGTTACATTTGCCTCCGAAAACCCCGAAGAAAAGGAATTTTCCGTTGCAAGACGCATAAAAAAATCCACGCAGGGCTACAACAGCATTTATTATTTAAACGACAAAGTCGTCACCCTTACAGAAGTCCATACCAAGCTAGAACAGTACAATATCACCCCCAACAGCTACAACGTCATCATGCAAAACGACGTAATGAGCATTACGAACTGCTCGGACGTCGAAAGACGAAAAATTATCGACGAAATCGCCGGCGTTGCGGATTTTGACCGCCGAATCGAACAGGCGCAGAACGAACTCGGCACAGTTGAATCGCGCGTGCAAAATTCAAGGCTGATTCTCTCGGAAGTCGATACAAGGCTCGAGCAGCTCGCAACAGAACGCGAAGTTGCGCTCAAATATCAAAAATTAAGGGAAGAAAAAATCGCCCTCGAAAGCCAGATTTCGACAGTTAAATATTTTGATGTTAAAAAAGGCTTAGAACGCACCCACGAAGGGATTTTAGACGCTCAAAAAAAGAAAAAAGAAGAAGAAAACAAGCTTAAAAAACTCGAAACCCAATCCCTGACAATAAAAGCCAAACTCGACGAACTTTCCGACCTCGTGAAAGAAAAAGGCGAGGCAGAGCAAATTGAAGTCAAGAAAAAAGTCGAGGAGCTCAAAGGACAGGTTGACAGAAAGGATTCCGCGATAAATTTTGCGGAAAAAAACATTCAGGATAACCTCAAATCCGTTGAAAACGCGAAAAACGGCATTGAAAACCTTAAAATAAAGAACGAAAAACAGGCGCAGCAAATAACCGACAAAGAAGAAGAAATAAAAAAGCTCGAAACCGAACGCGACGCGGAAAAAGAAAAGCTTCTGGCAATTTTGCAGGAGGTTTCGGGGCTCAACGAAACAGCTGACCAGTACGTTTCCAAAAGAAACGAGCTCAGAAAAGAACTTGAAGCCGCAAAAGACAAGGAAACGCAGGTTATCCAGACAAAATCACCTTTAGAGGCCGAACTTTCGACTTTGAAAAAAGAAATCGAAGACGCAAAAGCCAAAATTGAGGCTTCTGAAAAGTTCAAAGCGGATTTTTGCGGGAACAAAGACCAGCTTGAAGTCCAGATTGAGGAGCTGACAAAGGAACTTGAGGATTTCAAATACATTCAGCAATCTACCCTCTATGAGTTGGACAAAACCAAAAACGAAATTAACGACGCGGGCTACAATATCACCGCAGCGCACCGCAAAATCGTTTCAATGGAGGCGCAAAAACAGGCTATTGAGGACGCAAACTTCGGAAAAGCCGTTGATACGGTTTTGAACGCGAAAATTCAGGGCGTTCACGCCACACTGGCGCAGCTCGGGCAGGTTGATAAGGAATATTCGACCGCTCTCGAGGTTGCAATGGGCGGCAGAATGAAATTTGTGGTCGTTGATGACGATGAAGTGGCAAAAGTCGCAATCGAAATCCTCAAAAGCGCCGGGGCCGGCAGAGCAACGTTTTTGCCCTTAAATAAAATCCAGAGAGCGCCCAAAAGCCTAAAATTGCCCAAAGATAAGGGCGTAATCGACTTTGCAATCAATTTGATTGATTTTGACGATGAATATATCGACGCATTTTATCATGCGCTCGGCGATACGCTCGTGGTCGAGGATTACAACAGCGCGCGCAAACTAATCGGGCAATACAGAATGGTTACACTCACGGGCGAGCTTTTTGAAAAATCCGGCTCGATTTCAGGCGGTTCTGCGGGCAGAAGCGGCTTGAAATTTAGCCCGGCGCCGGGGGATGCGATTTTTGAAATTCAGCCAGTCGCAGGATGATGAGCTTGCAAAATACAAAGAACGCCTCGCAGATTTTGAAAAAGCCTACAACGCGCTCGACAAAAAGAAATCAGAGCTCGAAGAAAAGCTCGACAAGGTCAGAATCGCTTATTCTGAATCTTTGAACACATTGAACGGTGCAAAAATGGAACTTGCGAACCTCGTGAGAAATTCGCAGGAAACCGATAAGGAAATCGAGGAGAAAAAAGCGCTAATTGCCCAGAACGAGCCAAAAATCGCTAAAATCGAGAAAGAACTCGAAAAACTCGAGCAGGAACACCTCGAACTCAACGAAAAAGCCATCACGCTCGGCGACGAAATTGCTGAAATTGAGGCAAAAATGAGCCCCGAGGAGCTCACAATCCTCCAGCAGAAAACCGAAGCAACCGAGAACCAGATAAAACAGCTCGAATCAAAGATTGCGTCGGCGAAAAACGACATCGACGGGTTTAACCGCGTAATAGCGTTCCAGAATGAGGTAATCGAAACCCATCACAAGGAAATCGACCGCCTGCACAAGGATAACGAGGTTCTCGCGCAGGACAAAATCAAATACGCGGGCGAAATCGAAGAATTGAAAAAGCAAATCACGGTTCTTGATGAAAAAATTAAAGAACTGGGCGAAAAATTGGTCGAAATTCAGGCTGAGCGCGACAAAGTCAACGCGGAATATCTTGAACTTGAAAAAGAGAAAAATTCGCTTGATTTGATTATAGAAAAGATTGCAGAGCAGATTGAAGCGTTCAAAGCGCGTCGCAGAGAGCTTGAACCGCAGCTTGAAAATATCAAAGAGGAACTGAAAGAAGCTGGTGTTGATATTTCTACGCTTAAAGAGGTTGAAATTTCCGTTGAGGAAATCACAGCGCGCATTTCAAGGCTTCAAAAACGCATGGATGACCTCGGCGATGTTAATATGAGGGCGATTGCGGCTTATGATGAGGTTCTTGAGCGCCAGAAAGAGCTCAAAACAAAAATTGAAACCCTCGAATCCGAAAAAACGCAGATTATGAGCCGCATGCAGGGCTATGAGGAACTAAAAAAAGACACTTTCCTCAATACTTACAACAATATTAACGACAATTTCAAGGAAATTTTCCATAAACTCTCAGAGGGTGAGGGCACATTGTTCCTTGACAACCCGAACGAACCGTTTTCGGGCGGAATGTCAATCGAAGCGCAGCCGCGCGACAAGGAAAAAACCCGCCTTAACCTCATGTCAGGCGGAGAAAAATCGCTCACTGCGCTGGCGTTCGTTTTTGCGATTCAGCGCTATATGCCTGCGCCGTTTTACGCTTTTGACGAGGTTGATGCCAACCTGGACGGCATAAATGTTGAAAAACTTGCCGAAATTGTCAAAAATCAATCATTAAATACGCAATTTGTAGTAGTTAGCCACCGCAAACCTATGATAGAATCAGCTAATAGGACAATCGGTGTTACTCAAAAAGAAAAAGGAATTACACGCGTTACAGGAGTGAAACTTAGAGATTAATGACCGAATCAGCCGAAAATTTTTATAACCATTCATACGAAGAAGTAATCACGCCCGAGGAAACCGAAAGCTTTGCGGAACATACGGTTATGGAGCAGGTTGACGGGATTGAAATTCTCGTTCAGATGGCGAAAAACGGAAAAATTGACCCGTGGAATGTTGATATTGTTGATATTACGGACAAATATCTCGCCCACCTTTTCCAGATGAAAGCCCAGAACCTCCGTCTGACGGGCAGAACTCTCCTTTTTGCGGCAATTTTGTTAAGGCTGAAATCCAATGTGCTCGAAGGCATTGAGCTGGAGCAGTTTGAGGACAACGAGGTGCAGGATTTTGATTACGACGATGACGATTGGTCGGCTCCTGAGGAAGATTTGCCCACAAACAACGTAATTTCGATTGATGAAGTGCTCCAGAGAAGAACCAGCGTGCGCTTAAATCGCAGCCGCATGGTTAATTTGAAAGATTTGATTAAACAGCTCGAATTTTACGAAGAACTCGACAGAAAGCAGGCGCTGAAAAACGCCCATGAACGCGCAAAACGCCGCGTTCGCTCTTATGCAAGGCTTACGCCGGATGACATCGTAAATCTTGCGCATGAAGAATATATTGAAAAAAGCGTCGAAGTTTTGCACGAAAATTTGAAAAAAATCTTTGAAACCGAAGAAAGAGTAGAGCTCAACACGCTTACGCTGCTTGGCATGGACAAAATTACGGCTTATATCGCACTTTTATTCCTCACAGCCGAGGCGGATATTGATTTGGAGCAGGATAAATTTTACGAAGAGCTTTATGCTGTTCCTTACAGAAAAAAACAGTTTGAAATTGCGTAAAAATAAGCTTCTAAACCCGGATTATGAACGCTTTTTGCCGGTCTTTTCCATTATGTAACAATAACTTAAATTTTTTCGTTATTTTGTCAATTTTTTGCATTTATATGTTTTGTATATTGTGGTTAACCGAAACGTTATGTGTGAAATGTGAAAGGCGCTTTGAAATTTGATTATCCGGAGTCAAAAAATTAAGCATGGTATTGACTGGGTAGGTAAGTATGTCAGCTCACCTGAACAGAGGCTGCTTCTTGGTGCCACAGCGCTGGCAACGCAGCCATTTATTGATTACAACAACAAAAACGTTGATGAAAACACAAGGATGATTTCTGTCGCACGTACTCTTGCGAAAATCATTGCCGGAACTGCTGTCGGAGTAGGGGTAAGATACGGATGTATAAAACTTGCTGAAAAATACGGAAAAACTGTCGTAGAGGAATTAGGCAAAAATAGAATAAAAGTTTCTCCACAAACAAAAAATGATATTTTTGCTCCTGATTTTAAAAATCTCTATATGTCAAAGGAAAAATTCGAAAAACGACTGGCGGCGCATCGTGCAACCATGGGAACAATTCTGGCTACGGTGGTCATGGTTGGGACGAATTTCTTGATTGATGCTCCTTTGACGCGTTTTTTAACAGGACAATTCTCTAAATTTATAACTAAAAATAAACAGCCGCAGGCTCAGGAGGTTAAAAAATGAACTTCAGGGGCTTGATACAAAGATTTAACGCCGATGTGTTTAATAAATACTCTGTAGATAGCGGAAAAATGCTTATCCACATGGGCGCACTGGGTTGGGTTTTCAGCTCACTGGCGCAGATTGGCGTAGTTGCTACGGACAAAAATATCAGCAAAAAAGACAAAAAATTTCTTGTTCCGCAAGAAATTTGCGACGGCGTTACAAATGTTGGATTATATTATACAGTCAGCCAGATGATTAAGGGTTCGGGCGATTTTCTTGTCAATCGCGGTTTTTTGCTTACAGATGACGCAGAAAGAGTAATAAATCTCTTGAAACCTGAAGCTGTTCCAGAGAGAGATGCAATTGTGGGCTTATCCAAAACCATATTAAAATCTGATAAGGAGATAAAAAAAGCTTATAAAGGTAAGAGACTTGAGGCAATATTAGACAAATATTATTTACTTGATACATTCAAGGCGTTTTCTCCTGAAAAACAGGCGAGGGTAGAAAATATTATCCTGGGTGCTAAAGAAAAAATTTCCAGTTTTAAAGGCGGACTCGGTGTTGTGACATCAATTGTCGCCTCAATCATCGCAAGCAACCTGCTAACGCCGATTGTACGAAACAAAATGGCAGGACTTTACCAGCAAAAATTCCTCATGAAACATGATGAAGCTCAAAGAGCAAAAAATTACGCTCCTCAGCCGCTTCCGGCTGCTTTTAAAAACTTCAATGTCTCTTCCGGTTTGAAAATATAGTTGTGCAACGCGTCATTTTCTATTAAAATAACTGTGAAGAGAGGGAAAAATGCTTTTATTCTTTGTGTTTTATAATTTAGTTTTGATTTCGGCGGTTATATTGCTTTTGCCGGTAATAATTGCTGCGTTTTTGATTCAGCCGAAGTTTCGTGCAGGATTTTTTGAAAAAATCGGATTTTATAATATAAAACCTGAAAATAAGCATACAATTATGTTCCATGCGGTTTCAGTAGGCGAGGTTAACGCGGTGGAAACGCTTATAAAACGCACCCGCGAAGAATTTCCCGAAAGCAGAATCGTGCTCACCACCACCACAAAAACAGGTCAGGAAATCGCCCGCAAAAAGCTTTCAAATACCGTGGATGTAATAACTTATTTTCCCTATGATTTTGTGTTTTCGGTGTTTTCTTTGCTCCATAAAGTGAAACCGGACGTAATTCTCATCGCAGAAACCGAAATCTGGCCTGATTTTATGTATATAGCGAAAAGAATGGAAATCCCTGCTTATATTGTAAACGGGCGGCTTTCGCCAAACTCTTATAAGGGTTATAAAAAATTCTCGTTCTTTTTTAAGCCGATTTTGGGCCTTTATAAAGGGATTTTGATGCAAACCGAAGGTGATGCGCAAAGAATTCGCGAGGTGGGTGCAAAACCTGAAATAACAAAGGTTATGGGCAATTTGAAATTTGATATTAATAAAAATATTGACGACGCAGCCATTGAATCGCTGAAAAACGAGATGGAACTCGCTCAAAACCGCCTCATTATTGCAGCGAGCACCCATAAAGGCGAAGATGAGATTCTTTTGGACGCTTTTTGTGAGATAAAAAAAGAATTTCCCGACGTAAAATTCATGATTGCGCCGCGTCACCCCGAACGCTACGATAGCGTAGAAAATCTGATTCAAAACACGGGATTTTCTTACGGAAAACGCTCCTCCCGCAATAATTTCGCCCAAAACGAAATAATAATGCTCGATACAATGGGCGAATTGATGAAATTTTTCTCGATTTGTACATTTGCATTTATTGGCGGAAGTTTTTCAACAACCGGCGGGCATAACCCGCTCGAGGCGAACATCTGGGACAAACCGGTGCTTTCCGGGGATTGCGTTTTTAATTTTAAAGATATTTATGCGTTTTTAACAAAAACAAAAGCCGCAAAGCTTGTAAAAACGCCGGAGGAGCTAAAAAAAGCAATGAAACATCTTCTGGAGGATGAAACCTATTACAAAGATGCCTGCGCGGACGCGGCAAAAATCTTCGAGCAGAACCGCGGAGCAGTGGATTTTGTTATCAATACGCTGAAAATGTCCGAGAAAAGTTCGTGATAAGGAACACTCTGCCGAGCAAAAGGTGACCAAATGT